>JBEIPT010000318.1:0-4546 GCA_040376895.1 Lysobacteraceae bacterium
ACCATTTCCGGGCCGAGGCCACCGGAGTTGATTGGGTGTCGGAACGGTATGCCGGGTTCGGGGAGCGCAGTTCCTGGTGCCAGCGTGATGGCGGGGATAGGTGGCTGCGCGGGCGGTGCCTTGGGCCACTTGAAGAGTTCCGGGGGTGTGAGGTACCAAACCAGCAGCGCCGTGGATGCCAGGGTTCCAAAGACCAGAAGCGCCATTTTCAGCTTTGATCGTGACACCGGTGGTGGTGTGGCAGTGACCGCAGGGCGCCAATCTTCGAAGCCACTGTCCTCGGTTTGAGTCGCTGCAGGGTCGGTGCTGTTGCTTGCCGGTGTTGCGGGTGTTTCTTCTTGGTCCGTGCTGATCGCGAGTTGTGGCGCGGTCACGTAGGTTTCGGGATCGATCGGGGCATCCACTGGGCGTGGCATCGTTTGGTGCGCCGGCGCCTTTTCAGCGACGACTACCGGTTCGGGCAAAACCAACGCGGTCGCCAGCTGATCGATGAAGTGGCTGGCACTGGCGTGTCGTTGGGCCGGGTCCTTGTCCATGACCTGCCGCAAGACCTGGGCCACTGGCGCGGCCAGGGTGCTGAGTGGCGCTTCCGGTAGCGGATCCCTGGCCTGCTTGAACAACACCGCCTGCGGGGTGTCGGCGTCGAACGGCACGTCACCCGTCAACCACTGAAAGGCCATCACACCGAGTGCGTAGATGTCTGAAGCTTGCCCAGGCGGATCGCCGCGGGCGCACTCGGGCGACATGTACTGGGGTGATCCAAGAACCATGCCCGTCGCGGTTCGCAGTTTTGCTGCACCCGACAAAACTTTGGCGATGCCGAAGTCAGCCAGGTAGACGTGGCCGTCCTGACTCATCAGCACGTTCTGGGGTTTGATATCGCGATGGATCACGCCGCGGCGATGCGCAAAGTCGATCGCGTCGGCGATCTGACGGAACACGCGCAGTCCTTCCGGAATGGCGAGCGTGCGCTTCAGGCGTGCCGACAGATCGCCGCCTTCGACGTATCGCAAGGCCATCCATGCGACATCACGTTCAACGCCGTATCGGTACATCGGCACAATCGCCGGGTGTTCCAGCGAGGCGATGGTTTTGGCTTCGTGTTCGAATCGTGCCTGGAACTGGGGTTCTTCGAGCAGATCTTCCATCAGCAGCTTGAGCGCGACCATGCGGCCTGCAGCGGCTTCTTCGGCCAAATAGACATAGGCCATGCCACCGCGGCCCAGTTGGCGGACCACCTTGTAACCCGCAAAGACTTCACCAGGCTGCAACCGCATCGAATTGTCCTTCTGGTTGATCCACACCCACGCGTGCTTCGGCAATGATGCCCCGGCACAAAACGAGTGTGCCGTTACGGGGATCGGATTGGAAGGCTTCAGGGGTGCCCTGTCCCTGGCTTCCGCCTGGATCTGGATGGTTGGGCTGTTCTGCGCTGGTTGCCCGCCCGCATCCGTTCGGCTGGGCAACCGGCGCTTCCCTCGAAGAGTGACGTTGGAAGTTCCGATATGCTCGGGTCAGTCAGGTCACTTTTCGAAAATGGGGCACACAGCATGGTCAATGCCGACGGTACGCACTCGCTGCAGGCGCAGGTTTTTTCTGCGCTTTCTGCCGCCGCACTCGACCATGATCCAGAGCGCAGCATCCTGCTCGGGATGCAGGCTGTGAATGCGACGCTGCAGCATGGCGAGCCCTCTGAACTCGCTGCGCAATTCGCGTTGCGGCAAGCGATCTCGCAATCACGATTGCGGCTCGCCATTCGTTATGAAGATGGTGCGGTGCCCACCTGCGCCGATTGGCATCCCAACGGCACATCCATCGTCACGGGTTCAACTTTCGGGCCGGTCACCGCGTGGGCGGCAAGTACCGGCGAGGCTTTGTGGTCCAACCCATTCACGAACGCCTCAACGATCGCATTCAGCCCAGACGGCACGAAGATCGCGGTCGGCGGGTTGCTCGGAACGGTCGCTGTTCTGGATGCCGCCAGTGGCGCGTTGCTCAAGAGCATCTCGAACACGCAGGCCTTTTCGGTGAGCTTCAGTCCAGACGGTCGACGCTTGGCCATCCAAACCTTGAATTCCAGCGGCATATGGGATGTCGAGACCGCCGAACTGCTGATGGCACTGGTTGATGGAACAGCGTCGAACCTCGCTTGGAGCCCTGACGGCTTGGTCATCGCCACCTGCGCGGATGGTGTTCGGTTGTGGGATGCGGAAACTGGGACCATGCGCAAGATGCTGGGACCGGTGCGGAACGTGCGATGTGTGACCTGGAGCCCGGATAGCGCATCGCTTGCGGTCGCATTGGATTCGGCTTGTGAGATCTGGGACACGACCGCGGGCCTGCAGCGACCCGACGTAGGCGCGTTCGCCGTGGGCGGCGGCATCATTGCGTGGAGCCCGGACGGCGCACTCCTCGCGAAACGAAGCGGTGGAACCGTCACGGTCTACGACGCGGCCCAGGGCAACTTGTCGATGACGCTCAGGGGGCATCGACAAGGCGACGCGAATCCCTTCTTGTCGTGGCGACGCGACGGCACTCGATTGGCGACCGGCGCCGGTCAAACCGGCCCCTTGAACTACAGCTACTTCCACGACGGTCACTTCACCATGAAGCACGGCACTCTGAACGTCAAGATATGGGATTTGCGGGCACCCGGCGATCCCGATGGTGTGGAGTGGTCGACCCTGCAGTTACCAACGCGGATCTTCGACTTGGCATGGAGTGGAGACAGCGGAAGGATTGCCGTCGCATGCGAAGACGCCTGTAGGATCTTCGATGCGGAGCATGGCGCGGAAATGTTTCGCTTTCCGGCGAAATTGCGTGACCAGAGCGTGGACATCGCCTGGAGCCCAGATAGTGCGTGGCTGGTCGCGCACGAACTGGATTACAACGGCAACAACAACATCACCAGACTGTGGCTTGCCGCCATCGGCGAGGAGCTCCTGACGCTGCCTGTCGTCGAGTCGGTTGCTGTCGCTTCGCTGAAGAACCTCAGTTGGAGCGCAGATGGTTCGCGTATGGCAGCGATCTACGACAAGCAACGTGTCGCCGTTTGGGACATGAAAACGCGGCGACTCGTGTCCAATCCAGATACCGTGATTGATGCTTCGGTTCCCGCTCTCAGCCCCGATGGAACGATTCTGGCGACCGCTTCGGGAAGTGCCGGGGCGATTCAAATTTGGGAAGTTGAATCGGGTCGATTACTGAAGACTTTGACTACCCCCAACTCACTTGCACCCGACGGCCTGGTTTGGCTCTCCGATGGCAAACGCCTGGTGGCGATTACCAGCGCTGCCGTTACTGCCTGGTACGTTTATGGCGAATCCGAGCTTTATACATTCGCCAATCCCCCGGGGTTCGAGGCGTTTGAAGTCAGTCCCGACAAGAAGCGTCTGGCGCTCCTGGTGCTGGCCGGACAGCAGACTTCGTCCGGTCCAGTGGTGCAACCCGGCAAGAACGCTTTGCTCACCCTGTGGGATCTGGAAAGCGGACAAGAGCTGCCACCACCCGAATTTCTCGACGAGTACACACATTCCGTTCCGCCACAGGTTTGCTGGAGCCCCGACGCACAGCACATTGCGACCGGATGGTCTGCAACGACCGGGATTTTCGACGGTATCAACGGTCCGTCCTGGGGTGGTATCGAACGATTCGTCCGTGTCGCAGATGCGACCACGGGCAAAGAAACGTTTGCGGTCAATTCTGTGCCTGCCGACAACATTGCCTGGCGACCCGATGGCAAACGGATCGCTTGCTGCGATCACCAGCGCGTCCGCATTTACACCACCGATGCGCAGGAACTTTTGGCGCTCGCACGCTCGCGGATCACTCGCAATTTCACGTTCGACGAGTGCCAGCGCTATTTTCACGGCGACGATCCGCCGCCGATTCCGTGACACAACACACTGCGCGCCAGCACTTTCGCCTACCGATCTGATGTCGCATGATCGGGCCGGGTATGGCACGGGAGACGGGACATGGGTGTTCGGAAACAAGCCGCGGCCAAGGTATCGCGTGTTCGGTTGCTCGTGGCCACGCGCAAGGGCGCGTTCTTTTTTGACAGTGACCTGAAGCGCAAGACCTTTGCGCTGACCGGGCCGCAGTATCTGGGGCACATCGTGCACCATGTGATGCTGGATCCGCGGGACCCGAAGATCGTGTTGATCGCCGCCAAGACCGGGCATCTGGGCCCGACGATGTTCCGTTCCGAGAATGCCGGCCGGACGTTCCGGGAGGTGAAGCGGCCTCCTGCGTTTGCGCCGAAGACGGATGGCACGGGTCGTTCAGTGGATCACACGTTCTGGCTCACACCGGCGCATGCGAATGAACCGGGTGTCTGGTATGCCGGTACTTCGCCGCAGGGTTTGTTCCGCAGCGAGGATGGGGGTGATACGTGGTCGGAGTTTTCGACGATCAACGATGATCCTTCGTTCCGTCGCTGGTTCGGCAGCCAGCAGGACGGCACGCCGGATGGCCCGAAGTTGCACTCGATCATCATTGACCCGCGTGATCCGAAACATCTGTATTTCGGGATGTCGGGCGGTGG
>JBEIPT010000363.1:0-3999 GCA_040376895.1 Lysobacteraceae bacterium
CACCGGCATGGAGGTCTTTACCTGTCCGAACGGCATCATTGAAGACACCGAACAATGTGACGACAACAATGCGACGGCTGGCGACATGTGCGCCCCGAACTGCCGCTTGTTCAACTGCGGTGACACCGTGCTCGACACCCCTTATGAAGAGTGCGACGACGGCAACCAGATCGCCGGCGATGGTTGTGACGGCCGGTTCTGCTTCATCGAGTACGGGCTTTATTTCAGCGAGTATCTGGAAGGCAGTTCCAACAACAAGGCTCTTGAAATCAAGAACCCATCGCCTGACCCGTACGACATGAATGCGAACAACTGCTACGTTCTGCGCTACAACAACGGGGTGACGATCCCATCCGATGTTCTGGCACTGGGCCCCGACGTTCCGAACTACCCTGGCTTTCCAGGGACTACCATCGTGTCCGCCGGCCCTTCCGTCATCGCGCCCGGCGACGTGTTCACCATGGCAAACCCGAGTGCCGTACCCGAGATCCTTGCCGTAAGCGACCACCTCGGCACCATTGCCTTCTTCACCGGTGACGACGCCATGGCCCTGGAGTGTGGCGGCACGCTGATCGACATCATCGGTGTCATTGGTCAAGACCCCGGCGTCAACTGGCCCGTGGGTGCCGGCGCCACCAGTGAGTTCACTTTGGTGCGGCGCTGCCGGGTACGGGGCGAGACCGACTGGGCCGTGAGTTCGTCGGGACAATGGGAAGTCAATCCCCAGAACGATGTCTCGCTTCTCGGTTCCGGCAGCTGCAATCCATGACTTGATGGTCGTGGGGCGATCGATGTAACCCGGTACGGGAACCTAGAACGGAATCTCGTCGTCTTCAAACGGTGCACTGGACGGTTGCGAGGGCTGACTTGGCCGCGGAGCCTGACTCCGATTGCTACCACCACCGTATCCGCCTCGATCGGAGCCACCACGATCCTGGCCACCGCCGGACGAACGCTCGAAGCCACCACCGCCGCCACTGGAGCGTTCCGCACGCTGGGGACGCTCGCCGCCTTCGCTTGCACCACCCGGCCGGCCGCCGAGCATCTGCATCTCGTTCGCGATGATATCGGTCGTGTAACGCTCGATACCTTCCTTGTCGGTGTACTTGTCGGTACGAAGCGAGCCTTCGACGTAGACCTGGCTGCCTTTCTTCAGGTATTCACCGGCGATTTCCGCCAGCTTGCCGAAGAACTTCACGCGGTGCCACTCGGTGCGCTCCTGGTTTTCGCCGGTCTGCTTGTCTTTCCAGCTTTCCGAAGTCGCAATCTTGATCGTGCAGATGGCTCCACCGTTGGTGGTGTAACGGGTTTCCGGATCCGCGCCCAGGTTGCCGACCAAAATCACTTTATTCACGCCACGTGCCATAAATCCTCGCTTGAGCATTAGTTCCGGGTATAGGGGGACAAGACTAACAGAGCGCCCGTGGATCAATCTAAGCTGTTGACTGGAAAGGAATAGGAAAATCCCCGGCATTGCGAGCGTATAATGCGCGGATCATCTTTCCACCCCTATTCCCCGTGTCCGCAGCCCTGGATTTCCCCGAAAAGATCACCCTCCGACAGTTCGCCGACATCCAGACCCTGGTGGCGGCCGACATGGCGGGCGTAGACGTCCTGATCCGACATCGCCTGTCGTCCGATGTCGCGCTGGTCAACCAGGTCGCCGAGCACATCGTCGGCGGCGGTGGCAAACGACTGCGTCCGATGTTGTGCCTATTGTCGGCACGTTCGCTCGGCGCCCGCGGCGAGCAGCATCTATTGGCTGCGGCAATCGTGGAGTTCATCCATACCGCGACCCTGCTGCACGACGACGTGGTCGACGAATCCGACCTGCGCCGCGGCCGGCGCACTGCCAACGCCGTGTTCGGCAACGCCGCCAGTGTGCTGGTCGGCGATTATCTGTACTCGCGCGCGTTCCAGATGATGGTCGACCTGAAGCGCATGCGCATCATGGACGTGATGGCCGACACCACGAACCGCATCGCTGAAGGCGAGGTACTGCAGTTGATGCACATCGGCAATGCCGAAACGGACGAAGCTGCCTATTTCCGAGTCATCGAGCGCAAGACAGCAGTCTTGTTCGAGGCCGCGTGCCGGGTCGGCGCGATCCTCAATGACGCCGATGCACCCACCGAAGCGGCGCTTGCTGAATACGGGCTCAAGCTCGGGCTGGCGTTCCAGATTGCCGACGATGTGCTCGACTATGTGTCGGATGCCGACACCCTGGGCAAGAACATCGGCGACGATCTCGCCGAGGGCAAACCCACCCTGCCGCTGATTCATGCGTTGGCGCATGCCAGCCCGGAGGAAGCGGCCACGCTGCGTCGGGTGATCGAGACCGGTGGTCTCGACGATCTATCGAACGTGATTGCCGCGATTCATCGCTCCGGTGCGATCACATACAGCCAGCAGCGTGCACAGTCGCTTGCCTCGGAAGCGCGCTCCGCGTTGTCGGTGCTGCCTGAAACACCGTGGCGGCGTGCGCTGGAAATTCTCGCCGATTACGCGGTCGATCGACGGTTGTAGGCCGGCGCCTGGCGCCCGGCTCTACTTTCCCTCTTCGACCTGCTTGAGATAACCGCGAGCTTCCTTCACCGCGACATGGTTTTCGCCATAGGCGGCAACCAGCTCCGGAATCGTTCGGTCGAGCAACACTTTCGCTTCGGCGAACTTGTCTTGATCGACCAGGGCACCGGCCAGGCGAGTGCGGTATCGCGCGAGTTGGACATCACCCTCCCCGAACGCGCCGACAAAACGGTCGACCAGCTTCCGGTATTCCTGCTCGGCCAGTTCGGGCTTTTTCAGCGCGCGCAGAAACACCCCGCGCCAACTCAGGGCATTGGCCCACTCCGCCGCAAACACCGCATCGGTCGGAATGCTCGCCAGTGCCGCATCGAGTCGATCCAGCGCTTCCTGATAGCGCTGTCGCTGATTCTGGATCGAGCTCAGGCTCACCAGATTATTCAGGCGACTGCGCCAGTCAGAGGCGAACCGTCGGCTGAATACTTCGTCGCGACGCAGGAGGGTGGCCTCGGCCCCTTCTATGTCGCCGGCGTAAAACTGGCTGGCGCCTAGGTTGCCCAGGATCGTCATGGTCGTTCGATGTTCGGGGCCGAGTGTGCGTTCGGCATCTTTCAGCAGTGCCTCGAACTCGGCCACCGCATCGGCGTACTCAGCCCGATCGATTCGATAGGTGATCAGCGAGTTGCGCGACAGCAACACGGACGGATGATCGCGGCCCAGCGCCTGTTCTGCAGGTGGAATGGCTTCGCGCATGGCTGCCATGGCTTCATCCAGTTTGCCGAACTCACCCAGCGCGTCGGCCAGCAAGGTGGATACCTGCAAACGGGTACGCGCGTCGGCATCCGGGCGAGTCGCCATCCGCGCCTGCACCTCGCGCAGCTTGTTGATGCTGGCTTCGCTTTGGCCAGCCTGATTCAAGGCATCGGCATATTCCACTTCCAGAGCGTCAATGACCGCTGGATCGGCTAGTGACGCTCGCGCTGCGGCGATGGCTTCCACGTGCTTGGGCAATGCCTTTTCGACCTGTCCATTCAGCGTGAGCAATCGCGCCTCGAATGCCGTCTGCAAGGCGCAGTCGGGGTGACTCTGAGCCCCGGAACACAGGGTCTCCAGACGTTTCAGCTCGGCATCCGCCGCGGTGAAATCGGACATGGCGACACGCGTTTCGAACAGGGTCGTTCGCAGCTTGGTTTCGACGTTTCCGGCATTCTTGCCGACTCGTTGGGCACTCAGGGTATCGAGCACTTCCGAAAGTCTCAGGTCGCGACCACGCGCCTGATCGGGTGCTGCGTCGCGAATGGCATCCGTGAGAAAACCGATCACCGCTTCCGTCTCGGCTGCTCGCGCCTGCGCTCGCGCCTCGGCTGCACGCGCCCGCTCTGCAGACAGCGTCGACCAGATCGTGGCCCCGACCAGGCTGACGGCTGCCAGCACCAGCGCACCGACAAATACCGGATTGCGCCGGACGAACTTGCC
>JBEIPT010000190.1:0-7142 GCA_040376895.1 Lysobacteraceae bacterium
AAGCACTGCTCGCGAAACGCATGGGCAAGACCCGCATCATTGCCGAGACCGGCGCCGGCCAGCACGGTGTGGCCAGTGCGACCGTCGCGGCCCGCCTCGGTCTGGAATGTGTCGTCTACATGGGCGCCACCGACATCCAGCGCCAAGCCATCAACGTGTTCCGCATGAAGTTGCTCGGTGCCACGGTGGTGCCGGTGACCAGCGGATCACAAACGCTGAAGGACGCGCTGAATGAAGCGCTGCGCGATTGGGTCACGAACGTGCACAACACCTTCTACATCATCGGCACAGTGGCGGGCCCACACCCCTACCCCATGCTGGTGCGCGACTTCAACGCTGTCGTCGGCCGCGAAGCCCGAGCGCAGATGCTCGCCGAGTACGGCCGCCTGCCCGATGCCATTTCGGCATGTGTCGGCGGTGGATCCAATGCCATCGGCTTGTTCCATGCGTTCCTGAACGACCCGTCCGTCGCCATCTTCGGTGCTGAAGCAGCCGGGCACGGTCTCGACACCGGCGAACACGCGGCCTCACTCTCGGCCGGGCGTCCGGGTGTCCTGCACGGCAATCGAACCTACCTGCTGTGTGACGAGAACGGGCAAGTCCGCGACACCCATTCGGTTTCGGCCGGCCTCGATTATCCGGGCGTCGGTCCGGAACACGCGTGGCTGAAAGACACCGGACGCGCCCAGTACCTCGGCATCACCGATGACGAAGCCATGACCGCGTTCCACCAACTGGCGCGTGCCGAGGGCATCCTGGCGGCACTGGAATCGAGTCACGCGGTCGCCCAGGGCATCAAGCTGGCGCGCGACATGCCGAAGGACAAACTCGTGCTCGTGAACCTGTCCGGTCGTGGAGACAAGGACGTGCAGACCATCGCCCGCCTGGAGGGCATCACGCTGTGAATCGCATCGACACCTGCTTCAACTCGCTAAAGGCCGCCGGTCGCACCGGACTCATTCCATTCGTGACGGCGGGTGATCCGCATCCGGACTGGACTGCCGGCATCCTGCACGGATTGGTCCGTGGCGGCGCGTCACTGCTCGAACTGGGCATTCCGTTCTCCGACCCGATGGCAGACGGCCCGGTCATCCAGAAGGCCAGTGAGCGAGCTCTGGTGAAGGGCATGAACGTTGGCCGCACACTCGATATCGTGCGCCAGTTCCGGCAAACGGACACCACCACCCCGATCGTATTGATGGGCTACCTCAATCCGATCGAATACTTCGGCTACGAAGCCTTCGCGAAAGCGGCAACGGAAGCCGGTGTCGATGGGGTGCTGCTGGTCGATTGTCCGCCCGAGGAAGCACAGGAGATTCAGGTGCTGATGGCCCAACACGGCCTCCAGCAGATCTTCCTGGCCTCGCCGACAACCACCGACACCCGGATCGACGCCATGGCCCGCCTGGCTCAGGGATACGTCTATTACGTGTCGTTTGCCGGCATTACCGGCGCCGACCGGCTGGTCCTGGACGATGCCAATGTCCGGCTGGATGCCCTGAAATCGCAGTTGCCGGTGCCGGTTGCAGTGGGTTTTGGCATCAAATCCCCGGCCCAGGCGGCGGCTTTCAAGGGCCACGCAGCGGCCGTTGTAGTTGGCAGCGCCCTGGTGGAAGCGCTCGCAGGTGCCACATCAGGTGACGAAGCCGCCACAATTGCGCAACAATTCGTGGAACCGCTCAGCAAGGCGCTGGCGGACTGAACCCTGGGATCGGCGATGCAAGTCGTTGATTGGCCCCACCAAGAGAACTGCATCGATGGCAAGACCGTCCACGCACAGCGGCGCCCGCCGACCGGAGACCGATCATGAGTTGCATCCCCCATTCAGCGATGCCGACCCGATGAGCTGGCTCAGCAAATTGATGCCCAAGCGCATTCGCACGCAGGGCGGCGACAAGCGAAAAGTCCCGGAAGGCCTGTGGGGCAAATGTGACGGCTGCGGCGCCGTGCTGTATCAGCCAGAGCTCGAAGCCAACGCCCAGGTCTGCCCGAAGTGCAGTTTTCATATGCCGATGGGCGCGCGCGAACGCCTGCGCCGCCTGCTCGATGAGGGAACCGGCACCGAGATCGGCGCCGAACTGGGGCCGACCGACGCTCTGGGCTTCAAGGACCAGAAGAAATACAAGGACCGCATCATCGCCTCGCAGAAAGCCACCGGCGAACGTGACGCATTGATTGCGATGCACGGCAAGCTCAAAGGCATGGACGTGTCAGTGTGTGCGTTCGAGTTTTCGTTCATGGGTGGATCGATGGGCTCGGTCGTCGGCGAACGCTTCACGCGCGCAGCCGAGCACGCGCTCAAGAACGGCGCAGCCATGATCTGCTTTTCCGCCACCGGCGGCGCCCGTATGCAGGAAGGCCTGTTCTCGCTGATGCAGATGGCCAAGACTTCTGCTGCGCTGGCCCGGCTGCGTGAGGCTGGCCTCCCCTATATCTCGGTGCTCACACATCCGACCACGGGTGGTGTGTCCGCCAGTCTCGGCATGCTCGGCGACCTGAACATCGGTGAACCCCAAGCGTTGATCGGCTTTGCCGGTCCCCGCGTTATCGAACAAACCGTCCGCGAGACCTTGCCGGAAGGTTTCCAGCGTTCCGAGTTCCTGGTCGAACACGGTGCAATCGATCTGATCATCGATCGCCGCGAGATGCGCGATCGCCTGGCCCAACTGATTGCGCTGCTGATGAAGAAGCCGAAGCCGCAGATCTGAGCGGCGTTGCCGAGTCACCCATGACCCTGTCCGAGTGGCTCGATCGGATTCAACTGCTGCATCCGAAGGATGTCGAATTGGGACTGGGCCGTGTAAGCACGGTCTGGCAGGCACTGGGCTGTCCGCGCCTGGCGCGTCAGGTCATCATCGTCGGCGGGACAAACGGCAAAGGCTCCACCGTCGCGTTCATTGATACCTTGGCTCGTGCGCACGGCTGGTCTGTCGGCCGTTACACCTCACCGCATGTACACCGGTTCAACGAGCGGATCGCCGTTGATGCGGCGGACGTCGCCGACGAAATGCTGATTGCCGCGTTCGAGCGCATCGAAACAGCCCGCGGCCCAGTGCCCCTGACCTTCTTCGAATACACCACGCTCGCGGGTTTCCTCGTGTTTGCCGATTCGGCACTCGACCTCGCGGTTCTGGAAGTCGGACTCGGTGGTCGACTCGATGCCGTCAATCTGATCGATGCCGATGTCGCGGTCGTGACCACGATAGCCCTGGACCACCAAGATTGGCTCGGACCGGATCGGGAACGGATCGGCCATGAAAAGGCCGGGGTGTTTCGTGCACATGCCGCTGCGGTAATCGGCGAACTCGACCCGCCGCAGAGTGTGTTGGCCCATGCCGAATCGATTGGTTCCCGAACGGTCAGACGCGGTCTCGATTTTGATGTGGTCCGTGCGGGTGCCAATTGGTCCGGTCGATGGCCTGGCGTGACGCTCGATGAGCTGCCGCGACCGGGCATGGCCGCCGACATCCAGATCGACAATGCAGCAACTGCCATTGCCGCGTTGCTGGCTTTGCCTGAGTCGCCGGCATTCGACCGATCACGACTCGACGCAGCCCTGCTGGCGGCCCGCGCACCGGCGAGGCTGGAGCATCGGGTTCTGCACGGCAAGTCGGTGTGGTTCGACGTCGGCCACAACCCCCAGGCCGCCGAATCCTTGGCGCGTTGGCTCAAGTCCACGCCAATCACCGGGCAAACATTTGCCGTGTTCAGTCTGCTCGCTGACAAGGATCTGCCGGGTGTCGTGCGACCCTTGTCCGCAGCGGTCGATCGATGGTTCGTGTGTGGACTCAACGACGCGAGCCCTCGGGGACGTGAGGCCACAACTCTGACGGTTGAACTCGAGGCATTGATGCCGCAAGCAGCAGTGGTGCCCTGCGCATCGGCGAATCTGGCTCTGGCGCAAGCGCTTGAGGCATCCGAGTCAGAAGACCGAATTCTGGTTTTCGGGTCGTTCCACTTGATCGACCACTTGTTGCCCGAAGAAACCATCGGCCAGCCCGAGGCTTGCCCGGCATCATCGAGCACAACCTCTGTTGTGCCATCAACCAATGCGTCGACCAGCGCAGATTCGACCAGCCAGAAAGAGCCTGTTGGCTGATCGCCGATCCTGCGAGCGTGCCGACGAGCCCGGACACCCGCCACGAATCAGGATTGGCCACGATCTTCGTTCAAACCGCACTGTCAAAACATCGACGGGACCGAACCCCAGGCGTGCGAAGCTTCCCAACCAAATGCATGTCGTGAGCCAAGACCTATCGAGCCCCTGTTGAGCGATCAGTCCAGCACAATTTCGACCCGCTTTTCCGAGACAGCCAGTTCGAAGGCCAAATCAGCAAACTGCTCCCCAGTGGCCTTGGGATCAGGACTGAAGAATGCCAGCGGCTCGTCGACCCCCGGGCGGCCATCCTGGTCGCGATCATGGAAAGCGCCGACCGCGTACGTTCCGTTCGGCAGGTTGTAGAAAGCAAACTCGCGGTCTGTCTTGTCGAGCAGAAGTGATCCGACATGTTCCGATCTGCGCCGAGTCAACTCGCGCTGACTGCGGAATACGGCGATACGGGCGAAGCCGCCGGGTGCTGAAGCGCGAATCTTCACCTTGAGTGTCGCGCGATCGGATAGCGGCCGGACTTCGCTGTCGGTGGGATCCAACAAATGACTGGCGATCTCGTCGAGTTGCTGATTCAGCCCAACCTTTGGCAGATTGCGTGCCAGCATCGCTCGCTGTGCGGCCTGCGTGATCGGGACGAAACCGTCATTGCCGAGCTTCTTGCCGAACAAGTCCTGAAAGGATGTGCCGCTCGCCAGGTCATAGTCGAGCGTGGCGGCATCAATTGTCGATGTGCCCTTGGTTTCGCCCGGCTTGATGTGCAGGCGTTTGCTACCCAATTCGTAGACAGTCGACCATTGTGTTCGGTATCGCTTGCCGGTCTCGGCAACACTTTCCAGCAAGACAAAGGCGCCCGCAACGGTGGGCGGGGCGTCGAGCGCGTCAAGACCGCGACGCAGACGTGAGTAGCGAGTTCGCGAGCTGTTTCCCTCGAGCGGCATCGTGCGCAAGGTGGCGTAGGCCAGCTCAGAGAGCTTCTGCGTGTCGTTGGTACACACGAGGGCGCGGTTTTCGCCGCGCGTCACACGCGCTGTCCCATCGACAAACTCGACCAACGCCCGATCGCCCGAAGGGTCGGCCAACATGTAGTGAATCTTGCCGCCAACCGGACGGATGGAAAACTTCTCCAGACTGGCGACCACACCGGCGACTGTCGCGTGGGTATCCAGTTGGTATTGAATCCACTCAAGCTCGCCGATGGTCGATGACTCGACGGTGGGATACACGGTCTCGTCCAGCCACAGCATCTCGATCACAAGACCGACTTGGTTGATGCCACCGTAGGGCAGACCGGCACCGTACTGTGTGAAGGTCAGACTGCCGTGTTGAGAGGTCCAACGCGCCGGTTCGCCGCCATACAACGGCAATGCGCGACGTGACACCCCGCTCGGGTTCTTCACCAGGAAACCGCTGTCGAAATGCCAATCGAAGTTCTTGGCGAGCAGTACGTCGTTGGCACCGATGGCGGCGAAGGACGAGCAAGCCTCCGCGAATGGGATATGCGCGACACTGATGGCAAGCGCGGCGGCGACGAGACGAAACTTCAACATGGGCTGCGATTCCTATGCCAACAGGGCGTGAGTATAGGAAATCCAGGCAGCCATTCTACGCAGCCATTCTACGCAGCCATTGCCGCGGCCAAGCCCGCCAGGTTTGCAGCCGGCGATCAGGGGTTGCTCCCTACCCGGCTCAGCGCCGATGGCTTCAGGCTTGCTGGCAGACAGGAGTGCAGTGCCGGTGGCTACCGCGCCGCCTTTCGGCTGACGCGGTCCGGTAGAACTCTGCCGATACGCTCAGCCAAGCATCAAGCCGCGCGCGAATTCCGCTTGCGGTCGTTTTCGGTCAGCCACTTCTTGCGCAGACGGATCTGGTTCGGCGTGACTTCCACGAGTTCATCGTCTTCGATGAATTCGAGTGCTTGTTCCAGCGACAGGCGTACCGGCGGCGTGAGCGCCAGGGCGTCGTCCTTGCCGGCGGCACGGAAGTTGGTCAGCTGCTTCGCGCGCAGGGCATTGACCGTGAGGTCGTTGTCCTTGGCGTGGATGCCGACGATCTGGCCTTCGTAGATTTCCTGCAGCGGCTCGATGAACAGACGACCGCGCTCCTGCATGGAGAACTGTGCGTATGCTGGCGACGGACCCTGGCCGTTGGAAATCATCACGCCGTTCGGGCGCTTGCCGATGGCACCTTCCGAGCGCGGACCGTAATGATCGAACACATGGAACAGCAGGCCGGTACCGGCGGTGATCGTGCGGAACTCGGTCTGGAAGCCGATCAGGCCACGCGCCGGAATCATGTACTCGAGGCGCACGCGACCGCGGCCATCGGGTTCCATGTTGCGGAGCTGTGCCTTGCGCTCGCCCAAACGCTGCATGACGCCACCCTGGAACTGTTCTTCCAGATCGACGACGAGCTGTTCGAACGGTTCGGACATCACGCCATCGATGTTCTTGACGATGACTTCCGGACGCGACACGGCCAGTTCATAACCTTCGCGACGCATGTTCTCGATGAGGATCGACAGATGCAGTTCGCCACGGCCCGAAACCTTGAATTTTTCCGCTTCGTCGGTGTCTTCGACGCGCAAGGCGACGTTGTGCATCAGTTCGCGCTGCAGGCGGTCACGCAACTGTCGGCTGGTCAGGAACTTGCCGCCCGAGTGTTCCTTGCTGCCGGCGAACGGCGAGTTGTTCACCTGGAACGTCATGCTGATGGTCGGCTCGTCGACCGTCAGCGCCGTCAGGGCTTCCGGAGTATCCAACGCGCAGACGGTGTCGGAGATGCCAAGCCCTTCGATGCCGTTGATAGCGATGATGTCGCCCGCTTCCGCTTCCTGCACTTCGCGACGCTCGAGGCCCATGAAGCCGAGCACCTGCAGAAGGCGGCCATTACGCTTGACGCCGTGGCGATCGACCACGCTGACCGGTGTGTTCGGCTTGATCTTGCCGCGCTGAATGCGACCGATGCCGATCAGGCCGACGTAGTTGTTGTAGTCGAGCTGGCTGATACGCATTTGAAACGGGCCATCCGGATC
>JBEIPT010000420.1:0-3365 GCA_040376895.1 Lysobacteraceae bacterium
AGCACCGAGCATCAAGGCGATCAGCCAGCGAAAGGGTGTCGTGCTCGTGTCGATGGAAACCCTCGGCAAGTGGCACCAGGTGGGTTTCCTTGCCGACGTGTTCGCCGAGTTCAAGAAACATGGCTTGTCGGTGGACCTCATCGGCTCGGCCGAGACCAACGTGACGGTATCGCTTGATCCCAGCGAGAACCTCGTCAATTCCAATGTGCTGGAAGCACTGTGCAGCGATCTGGCGCGAATCTGCCGGGTCAAGGTAATCGGACCCTGTGCCGCCATCACGCTGGTCGGCCGCGGCATGCGCGCAATGCTGGCGCGTCTCTCTACGGTGTTCGGTGAACTGGGCAGCCGCCGCGTGCACATGGTCAGCCAGAGCTCCAACGATCTGAATCTGACCTTCGTGATCGACGAGTCGGAAGCCGCCGGTCTGTTGCCGCAGTTGCATCAGGCTTTGGTCCATGCCGGTGTCATGCGGGTTGATGATCCGGCCGTGTTCGGGCCGGCATGGTCGAGGCTGTATCGCGCCGAACACGAAGCGGTTGCGCCGTGGTGGCAGGCAGCCACCCAGGAATTGCTGGCGCTGGCTGAACATTCATCGCCGCGGTACGTGTACGAACGGAAGCTCATTCGCGAACGGGCAGCGTCCCTGCGAGCCATTCCGGCGGTCGATCGCTGGTTCTATGCGCAAAAAGCGAATGATCATGCCGAAGTGCTGCGGACCATTGCCGAAGCCGGTATCGGCATCGAGTGCGTTTCGCCCGGCGAACTCGCCCAGGCACAAGCGGCAGCACCGGGCGCACCGCGTTTGTACACCCCCAATTTTGCCGGTGCGCCGGAGCTGGCAATGGCCGTTCCCCAGGCGCAGGAGTTGAGTGTCGACCATCACCAGGCCATGATTTTGGCGCCGGATGCGTACGTGGGCAGACAGGTGCTGCTGAGGCTGGATCTCGGGATCGGGCGAGGGCATCACGACAAGGTCAAGACCGGTGGCACCCGCTCCAAATTCGGCATTGCCGTGACTGACTTGCCGCATGCACTGGCTGCCGCGAAACAAGTGGGTGCACGCGTCATCGGACTGCATGCACATCTTGGTTCCGGCATTCTCGATCTGGCGCATTTCCGCGAGGTCTACGCGGGATTTGCCGGCATTGCGGAACGAATTCCCACGGTCTCGGTCCTGAACATCGGTGGCGGAATCGGCGTGCCGTACTGGCCCGATGAGCAAGCACTCGACCTGTCAGCGCTGGCAACGACGCTCGCGGAGGTCAAGGCCGCTTACCCACAATTCGAGTTGTGGATGGAGCCCGGGCGCTTCCTGGTGGCCGAGTCCGGAGTACTGCTGACTCGCGTCACGCAGGTGAAACACAAGCAGGGCGTTTGCTTCGTCGGTGTCGATGCAGGCATGCACGTATTGGCCCGCCCGGCGCTGTACGAGGCGTACCATGCCGTCCACAACTTGAGCAAGGCAGGGCAGCCGGAAGATACTCTGGTCACTGTGGTGGGCCAGATCTGCGAGAGCGGCGATGTGCTGGCACGCGATCGCAGGCTTGCTGCGCCCGAGGTTGGAGACGTGTTGCTGTTCGCCCACGCCGGAGCGTATGGCGCCGTCATGGCCTCGCAGTACAACCGCCGGAAGGCGGCCGACGAGGTGGTGTTGTGATCGAGTTCGACCCGAAGACCCTGACATCGTTCGAGTTCGTGGCGGCGCGTTATGTGCCGGAAAGCACCACGGCAGAACTGGTGTACCGATTCGACCGTGGTCCCGATCTGGTCGAACGGATCGTGTTTCCCGGTGCCTTGCCGGTTCCGGAAGAACGCGTTGCGGCGTTTCAGTCCGCGCTGCAATTGCTGCATCTGATCGCCGGCATCAGTTACTACAAAGCCGCCGTACCGGCAGACATCCGCATCCATGGTGATGGCATCGATGCCGGGCGTGCCGCATTGCTCGACGAGCTTTATCTGCATGGGCTGGGTGAGTTCGCTCACCAGAACCAACTCGACCTGCGCGGACGCATTCGGTTCCCGATCTCGACTCTTGCAACAGTTCCGGCTGCAACGTCTGCCGGGCTGCCGCGACATAACCTGGTGCCAATCGGCGGCGGCAAGGATTCACTGGTCACACTGGAAGCGTTGCGTGAACTCGGTGAACCGATCACGGCCGTGCAGGTCGGTGGATCACCGTTGATCGCGCGGGTCATTGCCGACAGTGGGTTGCCGGCGCTGGCGATTGGGCGCGAACTCAGTCCCCACCTGTTCGCGCTGAACCGCGCCGGGGCTTACAACGGCCACATTCCGGTCACCGCAATCAACTCGGCGATCCTGGTCGTGGCGTCGCTGCTGTACGGCTTCGATGCGATTGTCTTCTCCAACGAACGATCGGCGTCGAGCGCCAATCTGGTGAAGGATGGTTTTGCGGTCAACCACCAGTGGAGCAAAGGCATGCGCTTCGAACAGTTGCTGCGTGCCGAAATCGCCCGTTCGATTGCCACCGATCTCAACTATTTTTCTGCACTTCGTGCGCTGTCCGAGTTGGCGGTTACGCAGCGATTTGCGCGACTGGACCGATACTTCGACAGCTTCTCGAGCTGCAACCGCAACTTCAAGATTCTGGGCGACCGGCCTACGCAGCGCTGGTGTGGTGAGTGTCCGAAGTGCCATTTCGTGTTCCTGGGCCTCGCACCGTTCCTGTCCAAGACAAAACTGCTCGGCATCTTCGGTCAGAATCTGCTGGATCGCACCGATCTGGCACAGGCATTCGATGGCCTGCTGGAAGTGAATGCGCAACTCAAGCCTTTCGAGTGTGTAGGCGAGGGGCGCGAATCGCGTGCAGCGCTGTCGGAACTCAGCCGCCGCGCCGAGTGGCGCGAAGACACATTGGTCCGGCGCTTTGTCAAACAGATCGCGCCGGCACTCGACCCCGCATCACTGGAACTGGAACCACTGCTGGTGGCCGAGGGCGAACATTTTGTTCCGCCGGCACTGGCGCAGGTCCTGCATGCGGTTCGCTGAGCTCGACGGAACCCGGCTGGCGGTTTGGGGCTTTGGCCGGGAGGGCAGGGCTGCGCTGTTGGCGGTTCGGCGTCGATATCCGCTGTTGCCGGTGACCGTGTTGTGTCCGGCAGGCGAAGCGGCGGAGGTCGGAGCGCTAGCGTTGAATGGCGTGACAGTCGACACGGCAACCGTGGACGCGGAGCGACTGTCGGCCTTTGATGTCGTCATCAAATCGCCCGGCATCAGCCCACATCAGGATGCCGTTCGGGCCGCCATACAATCGGGCGTGCGCTTCACGTCCGGCAGTCAACTTTGGTTCGCCGAACACCGCGATGCCACGACCGTGTGCGTGACCGCCACCAAGGGCAAGAGCACCA
>JBEIPT010000219.1:0-6539 GCA_040376895.1 Lysobacteraceae bacterium
ACTCGAAGCTATTCGCGAACATCGGCGCAGTGATCATGCGCACCAGAAAGGGATCTTCGTCGAGGTTCTGGAAATCGCGGTCGCCGCCCAACAGCAACCGGGGAACCGTGGGACGCACGTCGAACATCAGGGTGCGACCCCGGTGCGTCGGCGTCGTGTTGCCAGAGCTCGTAGCCAGGCTCGGCAGGTAGAAGAGATCAGGGTTCAACCCGCCGGACCCTCTCTGGAATCGCAGCAGACCCGGTGTCGAAGTGGTGCCAAGAAAACCGCTGGTCGCGAGCGTAGTGAGCATGTAGATGGACTCCCCAGTGAATTCGAATGCTTCAACGGTGTTCGTCTTTGCGGTTGCAGATCCCGATGGAGAGTAGGTGTAGGTGCCACATCGAATGGCACCGACCGTACCGGAGTCCGGGACACTGAACTGCATCAGCCAGTTGAACCTTCTTCCGGAGATTGGCCCGTTCGCGGGGTCAATGGATGAGCCCGCGACATGCACAAGCCCGAGATTGTCGACGTGCGCCTTGTCGACGGTGCTCGTGCTGCCCAAGTCACAGTGATCACCGACCACGATCGTGGCCACGGTCGGCGCCGTGTTCAATTGGGTTGATGCGAACTGCAGCACTTCAATCGTCAGAGGCTGATTATCCTGATCAAGCTGGTTGACGAAAATGACTTCATTGTCTTCCGTAGCGCCGCTTCCCACCGTTTGGATCGTCCGGGTGGCGGAAGGAATCTCGAGCTCAAAAAGCGCCAGAGAGCCACCGACCATGGAACCTCGCACGATGCGATTCCCGGTCCAATTGCCGTCTGTGTCACCCAGCCAAACCGCTGCGGAGAATCCGCCACTGTGGCAATTCATTTCAGCCACACGTTCAAACACCCCGGCGCCATAGGTAAAGTTGCCACCGCCGTTCGCCCCGAACGTCATGTCCTGGATGCCAGCGGCGTCGTATTTGCGGAAGGTGATCGCATTTCCATTCATTGAGGTGATGCGCATTCCCACCACGAACCCGCCAGTGGCCGGATCCTGGCAAGCGGCGTTGATGCCGATCATGCTGAGGTTGACGGTATTCCGGGATTGGACACCCGCGGACGTCAATCGAATGAAGGTCGGGCTGTAGCCGCCGGAAGCATTCGCGGTTTCGGCGACTACGACATAGGCCGCTGAACCGTCCTGGTAGACCGCGACCGTGCGATCCCGACTATTCGAGTTCGGAACATCGACGGGCGCATACAGCACACCGTTCCCGCCAAATCCGGTATCCAGGTCGATCGGTTCTGCAGCGGCTGCGGCACCCGCGACCCAACATGCCAGCCCGACGGTGAGCAGGACGAACCGGCCGCGACTTGCTGCGGTGGCAACTCGCCAGGACTGGCAAGTCAGGGTGGCTGAGGCGGCATTGTGGGTGACAGCCGGAAGACTGGATTCGACAGGGCGCATGATCTGATTCCATTGGGGTTTCCGCCGTAAACGGAAAAACCGGGTGAAATCCGGCGCAACAGTCGAAACCCGCCCGATCAGGGGGCGAACAGTAGTCGCCCCTGACCTGATGATCCTGGCAGCGGGCCTTATTCGAAGCCGTTCGCGAACATTGGCGCGCCGATCATGCGCACCAGGAAGGGATCTTCATCCACGCCCTGAAACTCGCGGTTGCCGGCAATGACGAGCCGGGTGATCGAGGGACGCGTATCAAAAAGCAGCTGGCGGCCGCGGTGCATCGGCGTTGTGTTGCCGATGTCCGCGAGGATCGTCGGCAGGTAGGACAAATCAGGGACCAACCCGCTCGTCCCATCCTGGAATCGCAGCAGTCGCGGCGTTGACGTATCGGGGATCAGACCGCCGGTCGCAAAGGTGGTGAGCAGGTAAATGGACTGTCCGGTGTATTCGAACGCTTCGACCGTGTTCGATGTACCGGGTGTAATCCCGCTGAACGTCGAGAACGTGCGCGTTCCGCACCGAATGGGGCCGATTGTGCCCGTGTTCGTCACGCTGAACTGCATCAGCCAGTTGAACTTGCTGCCATCGAAGAACGGGCCGCTGGCGATGGTCGACGAGCCTGCGACATGGACACGACCGAGGTTGTCGACATGCGCTTTTTCGACGGTGCTCGTGCTCCCCAACGCACAATGGTCGCCGATCACGATCGTGGCAATGGTCGGTGCCGTGTTCAGTTGTGTCGATGCATATTGCAGAACGTTCACGGAAAGCGGTTCGTTGTCCTCGTCTCGCTCATTGACAAAAATCACTTCACCGTCGTCCGTCTCGCCGCTGCCCACCGTCCGGATTGTCAGCGTTTCGGAGGGATTGGCGATCCCGACAAATGCCAAAGTGCCGCCGGCCATCGGCCCCTGCACGATACGATTTCCGGTCCACGCGCCATCGTTGTTGCCAAGCCAGACTGCAGCCGAAAATCGCCCGATGTGGCAGTTCATCTCTGCGACCCGTTCAAACAGTCCGCCGCCATAGGTGAAACGACCGATGCCGTTGCCCCCGAAGGCCATGTCCTGGATACCGCTGGCGTTGTACTTGCGGAATTCGATCGAATTTCCGTTCGTCGCTGTATCGCGCATACCCAGCACGAACCCGCCACTCACGGGATCCTGGCAAGCGGCCTGTATTCCGACCATGTTGAGGTTGACTGTATTCCGAGACTGAACGCCTGCGGATGTCACACGAATGAAAGTGGGGCTATAACCACCGGATGCATTCGCTGTCTCGGCGACGATGATGTAGTCGGCCGAACCATCGGGAAAGACTGCGACCGTGCGATCCCGGTTGTTCGAGTTGGGGGCATCGTTCGGCGCATAGACGACGCCGCTGGCGCCAAATCCGACATCCAGGTCGATGGTTTCCGCAACACTTGGCCCGCATACGAGCAACCCCGTGAAGCACAGTGCAAGCGAACGGAATCGTTCGATTCCGGAAAATGCGGCGGAACGGATCATTCGGCGAGCCTGAACGGAAATGTGTTGAGCGGCGGGAAGACTGGATTCGACAGGGCGCATGTTCGGATTCCTTTGGGGTTGTCGCCGGATACGGAAAACGGCAGACAAATCCGGCACCCCCATGAAAACGCGCTCGCCCGGCCCCTGGCTGCCCAGAGGATTCAGAACTTTTGTCTTCAGGATCAACTACTTGCGAGAACTCTGGACAAGTTCGCCAGTCATTACCGCGTCAAGTTCGCGAATGCTCTGCTGGCTCAACGGGCTGTCCTCACCCAGAAACGCTCGGCGCTGCGCCAACACACTGTCGAACAGAGCTCGAATCCGATCCTGGGGTTTCGACTTCGATTCACTGAGCGCAAGAGCCAGTTCGCGTTCGGCTTCGGCACGACGCGGGCCGCCGCTCGGCGAAATCGTTTCGCGATATTCGGCCACCACCCCTTCACCCTTTTCGATCGCACGCTCAATTTGTCCTGTCGAACGCAGCGCTCGAACCTGGATGACCCGAGTCCAGATGGTCGCCTGATTCAATTTGGCCGCCAGGGCAAGACTTTCATCGATCAGCGGCAATGCCTCTTCGGCACGCCCAGCCGACACCAGTGCCACGGCGATGGAGTTGAGTGTGGCCGAGAGCCTCGTGTCGTCCTTGAGGTCTCGGGCCTGTTGCTCCAGTAGCCTCAATGTTGCCAAACCGGCAGCAACATCGCCTGTTTCGACAAAGGTCATGGCTTCAGCCTCGGTGGCATTCCGGGTGCGGTGCGACGACTCACCGAACACTTGTGTATAGAACTCACGCGAGGTCCCGAACCGCTCTCGCGCCAGGCTGAACTCGCCGCGCCGGAACGCCACCATGCCCCAGCCGAACATCGCTTCAGCACGCAAGGAGAGATTGCCCTGCTCGGCACCGAACTGCGCCCACAATCGCGAATACTCCTGGTCTGCCTGAGCCAATTCCCCTGAGCCGATCAACAGGCCACACAGCAACATCCGGGCATACTGGCTGCGCGGATGGGTTGGTCCGAGTCGCGACTCGGCCAACGTGATGACGTCCTTCTGTCTCGCCAATGCCCTGGTGTTGTCCAAGGTCGATCGTAATGCCTCGACTTCGGCCTCGTGAAGGGCCAACCGCAAGCTCAAGGGCGCATCTTCGGGCAACAAGGTCAATGCACGTTCGACTGCCGCAAGACCTTCGTTCGGCCGGCCCATCTGCATCAGCGCCGCTGCAGTGTTGGATTCGAGTTCGCTTTGTAGTCGTGGCGACGACCAGTGCGGCGACTCCCGATACGGGGCAAGCAAGTCAAGGATTGCCTGGGATTTCGATGCGGCCAGCAAGGCCTGACAGCGCAGATCCAGTTCGCGTCGATCCAAAGGGGTCGGTGACAGCCGATGATCAGGTTTCACCAACCGGTTCAACCGTTGGGACGCGGCATCCGGTCGATCGGATGCCAAATCCAGCGCGATCAGGTCGAGCGCCAGCGCGCGCGATTCTTCGGCGCTCAAATCAGCACGATCGGCCAGAGCCTCGGCTTCCTTCAGCAATCGGTCGGCCTGTTCCAGCAGATCCAGTCCAATGCTGGCCCGACCCAGATCCTGCAGCAGAATCAGCCGCGACCGGGAATCGAGACCTTGATCCAACCGCAATCGCTCGGCACCACGATTCAACAGTTCCTCGAGCGTCGGCGGCTCACCACCGCGAAGTTCCGGATCGGCCGAATTGAACACTTCACTCAGAAACCGCCGGGATGCCTCGGCCTGGTTTGCGCGGTCCGTGGCACGTTGTGATTGCCAAAGCACACCCGCAGTACCGAGCAAAAAGGCAAGACCCGCAATGGCAAGACTGGCGCTCGCCAGAGGCTGGCGACGAATCCATTTAGCCGTTCGCTCAGTCAGGGACGTTGGGCGACTCAGCAAGGGCCGATGATCCAGCCACGCCGACAGGTCGGCGCCGAATGCCGCAGCGGATGGGTACCGATCCTGCGGCAGGGTTTGAATGGCCCGATCGATGATGCGTTGCAGGTCGCCCCGCAACATGCCGCGAACCTGTTTCGCGCTGCGACCAACGAGATCGTCTGCCGCATGCATTCTCGACCACACCTGCCACAGTGACTCGGGCTGATCCCGCGCCAGACCGGGCGTCGCGCCAAATGGCGAACTCCCGGTAAGCAGTTCGAACAGCAGTATGCCCGTGGAATAGAGATCGGCAGGAATCCCGGCCGGCTCTCCCAACAACTGTTCGGGCGCGGCATATTTGGGTGTCAGCGGTGCCGGCATACGAGTGCGCGTGAGTGCATCAGCTGCCTCACTGTCGTCCAAAAGCTTCGCGATGCCGAAGTCGAGCAGTTTGACGTCACCGGATTGATCGACCATGACGTTGCCGGGTTTCAGATCACGGTGCACCACCAACAAGCGATGTGCATGATCCAGTGCATCCAGAATCTGAACGACCAACCGCACGCGCGCCTCGAGACCGAGTCCGTTCGCCTGGCAGTAGTCGAGGATTCGTTGGCCTTCGACATACTCGAGCGCCAGCCAAGGTGCACCCGATTCGTCTTCGCCGCCATCGAAGAAGGCGGCAATATGCCGGTGTTTCAATCGCGCCAGGATTCGCCGCTCGCGCAGGAAACGATTTCGAAGTTCCGGCCCGATGCCGGTGCGAATGCGCTTGATGGCCACCCTTTGGGTGAACCCCGCATCAGACCGCTCGGCCAGCCAGACTTCGCCCATGCCACCTTGGCCAAGGACTTTCAACAACTGCCAAGGTCCGATGTATTGACCCGCCTCGGCGTTCACGTCCGACGAATCTTCGTGTTTCAGCCCAACTGCCGCCGCACCCTGTTCCCAACCGGACTCGCTCATCGAACGCGCGCCAAGCAGCGCACGGAGCCTGGGCACCAGTCGTCCTTTGGCCGGATCTACCGCCAATTCTTTCAATCGCCGATCAAGCTCTGGATCACCCAGGTCACAAAGCTCGTCGAAAAGCGACGCCAGCAGCGGCCAATCCGGATCGGACGGGGTATCCGGCGCATTCATCGGGCGCCACTCAACTCGACGAGCAGAAACGCCCGCGCGAGGTCCCATCCGCGCCGGACGGTGCGCTCGCTGATCTCAAGGGCCTGGCCCGTTTCCGCAAAGCTCATGCCGGCAAAATAATATGCCTCGACGATCCGCACGAGCTTCGGGTCACGACGCTCCAGACGCAACAAGGCCTGATCCACCGCAATCAGATCGGGGGTTTGGTCGCCCTCCGAAAGCGAGTGATCGAGCGTCACCTCAATCCAGTCCCCTCCCCGCTTCTGCGCGCCCCGCTCGCGGGCGAGATCGACCAGCACCTGCCGCATCGCCCGCGCGGCCAGGTTCATGAAATGGGCACGACTTGCCAACTCGGGCACCGAACCGCCTGGGAACAATCTGAACCAGGCTTCATGCAGCAACTCGGTGGGCGTGAGTTCCGAAGGGCCGCGATCGGCGGAATCACTGGAACGGATACGCCGAGCCAGAATCCGCAGCTGTTGGTAGGTTTCAGCCAGGGCTCGATCCGCAGCGTCGCGATCGCCATCGCGCGCGGCATTGATCAGCGCGGTCAGGTCGAGATGGTC
>JBEIPT010000438.1:0-3107 GCA_040376895.1 Lysobacteraceae bacterium
CTTGGCCGGGTATCCAGGCGGCAACCAGACATCGACCGGGCGTTCGGCCAAACCCGACCAGGGCAAGTCCGTCAGGCGCTGGATCGTGCCTGCCGCCACGTGCGGCAATTGGTCTTGTTTCTTGCCGGCTTCTACTTCTTCGGCACGAACATCCACCGATCCGCCGAGGACCAAACCCGCCAGAATCACGCAGCACAGGCAAATCGATCGAAATGCCATGGCTCGGCTCAGGCCTCAGGCCGCATGTACGGAAACAACAGCACGTCACGGATCGAGCTCACGCCAGCCAGCAACATGACCAGCCGATCGATGCCCACACCCAGACCACCAGTCGGTGGCATGCCGTATTCGAGTGCGCGGATGTAGTCGGCATCGAAGTGCATCGCTTCGTCGTCGCCGCTGTCTTTCTGTGCGACTTGAGCCCGGAATCGTTCGGCCTGGTCTTCCGGGTCGTTGAGTTCGGAGAAGCCGTTGGCGATTTCCTTGCATCCGATGAACAGTTCGAACCGATCGGTCAGCTCGGGATCATGGTCGTTCGCGCGCGCCAAAGGCGACACCTCGACCGGGTGATCGGTGATGAACGTTGGCTGCACCAGTTTTGCTTCGACGGTCTTCTCGAACACTTCGAGCAACAGTTTGCCCCAGCCGTAACCGGGCTTGACGTTGATGCGCAGGCGCTCGCAATGACCGACCATGGCAGTGCGGTCACGGAGCTCTTCGGGCTTGATCTCGGGATTGTGCTCGAGTACAGCCTCGTCCATGCGCCAGCGACGGAACGGCTTGCCGAGGTCGATCGATTGACCGTCCCAGGTGAACTGCATATCGGCCGACAATTGTGCAGCCGAGTTCTGGATCATGGCTTCGGTGATGTCCATGATCTCGGTGTAGCTGGCATAGGCCTGATACAGCTCGAGCATCGTGAATTCCGGGTTGTGGCGCGTACTGACGCCTTCATTGCGGAAATTCCGATTGATTTCGTACACGCGGTCGAACCCGCCGACCGTGAGCCGCTTCAGGTACAACTCCGGCGCAACCCGCAAGTACATCTGCAGATCCAATGCGTTGTGGTGCGTGACGAACGGACGTGCGGTCGCCCCACCCGGAATCGGATGCATCATCGGCGTCTCGACTTCCATGAAGCGCCGCGCATCCAGGAATGCGCGCAACTGCGACACCACCCGCGAACGCAGTTGGAACACCGCCCGCGATTCAGGGTTGACGATGAGGTCGACATAACGTTGCCGATAGCGCTGCTCGACGTCTTCGAGACCATGGAACTTGTCCGGCAAGGGGCGCAGCGACTTCGTCAACAGTCGCAGGCTGGTCGCTTTCACCGACAGCTCGCCGGTCTTTGTGCGCATCAACAGACCCCGCACACCGAGGATGTCGCCGATGTCCCACGACTTGAATGCCTCGAACGACTCGCCGAGTTCGGCTGCACTGAGAAACAACTGGATGCGGCCAGTCATGTCCTGCAGCTGAACGAAGCCGATCTTGCCCTGGACACGCTTCAGCAGCATGCGCCCGGCGACGGCAACCTCGCGGCCCAGCGCCTGGATCGATTCCGCGGTGAATTGATCCTTGTCCGCGAACTCCGACTGCAGGTCACCGGCAAAGGCGTCACTACGGAAATCATTCGGGAACGCGATGCCCTGGCCACGCAACGCACCCAGTTTGGTGCGGCGTTCGGCAATCAGGTGATTCTCGTCGACGGCCGATTCGGCAACGCCCTTCTGTTCGGTCATGAGCCTTTCCTTTCACACAGCGGTTGTCGGGCGGTTTTGTTACGGCCGATCAAGTCAATTGTTGTCCGGGCGACGGGCGCCCGCTTCGAGACCCGACTTGAGGCTCGCCTCGACAAACTCGTCCAGGTCACCATCAAGCACCTTCTGGGTGTCCGTACGTTCAACACCGGTCCGGAGGTCCTTGATGCGGGATTGATCGAGCACGTAGGAACGAATCTGGCTGCCCCAGCCGATGTCGGCTTTCGTGGCTTCCAGCGCGTTCTTTTCCGCGTTGCGTTTCTGCACTTCGATTTCGTACAGTTTTGCTTTCAGCATTTTCATCGCGCGATCGCGGTTGGCATGCTGGGAGCGCTCAGTCTGGCACGCCACCACCACGCCACTGGGATTGTGCGTGATGCGCACGGCGGATTCGGTCTTGTTGACGTGCTGACCACCGGCACCCGAGGCCCGATAGACGTCGGTCCGAAGGTCGGCAGGATTGATCTCGATATCGATGTCGTCATCCACTTCCGGCAACACGAACACCGACGAGAACGACGTGTGGCGGCGATTGTCCGAGTCGAACGGCGACTTGCGCACCAGGCGGTGTACACCCGTTTCGGTTTTCAGCCAACCAAATGCGTATTCGCCTTCGATGCGGATCGTTGCGCCCTTGATGCCAGCCACTTCGCCGTCCGATGCCTCCAGCACCTCCGATTTCCAGCCGCGTGATTCGGCGAAGCGCAAGTACATGCGCGTGAGGATTTCGGTCCAATCCTGCGCTTCGGTACCACCGGCACCGGCCTGCAGTTCGACGAAGCAGTTGTGCGAGTCCATCTTGCCCGAGAACATGCGCTGGAATTCCAGCTTCTCGATGCGGGCCGCAAACTTTTCGACGTCGTCACGGACCGCTTGGACGGTCCCTTCGTCATTTTCGGCAGCACCCATTTCCAGCAGTTCCCGAGCCTCGTCGAGGCCGCTGCCCATGCTGCTCAATTCGCTGACGATCTTCTCGAGCATGGC
This sequence comes from Lysobacteraceae bacterium, assembly GCA_040376895.1. Classification (GTDB taxonomy): domain Bacteria; phylum Pseudomonadota; class Gammaproteobacteria; order Xanthomonadales; family Ahniellaceae; genus Ahniella. Next base: position 2,748 of record JBEIPT010000438.1, read on the forward strand.
GCGTTCGCGCCCGAGTTCCTGGGCCCGCTGAGGGTTCTCCCAAACCGTCGGCAGTTCGAGTTCGCGACTTACTTCTTCGAGGCGCTCACGCTTGCTGTCGAAGTCAAAGGTACCCCCTGAGCGACAAGGTGCGCTCCGCAAGGTCCGCGATGCGGCTTGCGATTGGATTGATTTCAATCATGGCTGTTCCGGTAAGTCCGATGGTCAAGCCGGCAAGTGTAGCCAAGGCGCTGTCGAGTCACCAAATTTCCGTACAGTGGGGTCTGAACGAGCCATGGCCGCGTTCAGCCCCCAGCGTTTGGTCAGTAGCGTTTGGTCAGTAGCGTTTGGTCAGTAGCGTTTGGTCAGTAGCGTTTGGTC
>JBEIPT010000065.1:0-12227 GCA_040376895.1 Lysobacteraceae bacterium
AGAACCGTTTCATCGGATTCGCCGGTAGTGTCGCCATTGATGGTGACGTTGACCGTGGTGGTGAGTTGGCCGATTCCGATGTTTGCCGTGCCGCTGTTGGCGACGTAATCGTTGTTGGCAGTCGTGGCGGTGCCATTGGCAGTGGCGAAGTTGACGGATACGGTCTGGGCGCTGGTCGCGCTCAGCGTGAGCGTGAACGTCAACGTGCTGGTTCCGCCGTTGCCTTCGGTGACACTCGGGTCGCTGACACTGATGGTCGGTGCGGCATCGTCGTTCTGGATCGTGCCGACCCCCGTGGCGTCCAGAAGCGTGAATCCCGCCGACGGGCTGCTGAGCAAGAGGTTGAAGGTTTCGTTCGGCTCCACGGCGGTATCCCCGGCGATCACGACGTTGACCGTCTTGCTGCTTTCGCCCACTGCAAAGCTCAGCACCGAGTTCACGATCGCTGAATAGTCGCTGCCCGAGGTTGCGGTGACATTCTGCGTGTTGACGGTGACACTCGCCGTGCCCGTGCTACTGGTCCGACTGACCGTGAAGCCCATGTTCTGCGATCCGGAATTGCCTTCCGTCTGGCTCAGGTCGTTCACGCTGAACGTGCCACCGCCGCCGCCAATCGGCGGGAAACACAAGGATTGGACATTGCCGGTCTTGACCGTATCGAGCCTGGTCCGATGGATGTCGGCAAACACGTTGGATGCGGCACAACCACCGAGCAAGTGGCAATAACTCATCAAGGTGCCGCGCACATTGGCGACGCCATTGACCGTGGACGCCGCTGGACAGCTGGTGGCGCCGCCATAACAACCGAATCCGCTCTCGCCGGCGAAACAGCTATCCACTGTGTTGCTGCCGGTAGGCTGATTGCCGGTCGTTCGGTCCGTGCAGTGGGTATGTGCAGCGCCGAAGTTGTGACCGATTTCGTGGGCGACCACGCCGATGTCGGACGCAGCAGTTTGCTGCGAAAACTTGAAGACTTGCGTGAAGCTGTAATGCCCACCGGTGCTGTTGGTCTGTGCACACATGTTGTTCGACCCGGTCAGCCACGCGATGCCTGCAGCACAATTGTTGTCCGTACTCTTGCCCGAAAGCATCATCGCGAAGGCACGCTGGACACCGCCACGGTTGGACTGCCAGAAGTTGCCGAACTCCTGAAGTTGTGCCTGGCTTGCCGAACAACTTCCGGTCGATACCGAATACGGATCGGTCACGCCCGCTGCCCACAGCGTGGTGTTTCCTTGCAGGATGGTGAGGTTCAGATCGCGCTCGTAGATCACGTTCATGGCAACGAACAGGTTGGTCAGATACGTGGTTGCTGCCGTCTGGTTCGCGGCGAACTTGCTGGCCAGGAACTCGTTGTCGGTTTCGACGGCAATGGTCGCCGTATGGCTGCCGAGTTTTGCCAGGGTCTCTTTGGAAACACCGAGATCGGCAAGGGCTTTCGGTACATCATGTCCGGCAGTCACGCCAGGCGCAGACAGACTGCCGTCGGCACATGACCAAGTTCTCGCCGGCTCATCCTTTGCGGGTTCAGGCAACGGCTCGATACGCAGGGTTTGATCCCTTTGCGCGCGTTTACCATAAAGCCCGGATTCGCCATCCGGCCCCATGAAGTAACCATGCACCTCGTCACCCTTCGGCGAAATGGACAGACCCAGACGCCAGCCTCCCGCCACATCGGATGCCAGGAAATGGCGCCAGTCCGATTTCGGCAACTCGATTGGCCCCTTCCGCGTCATCAGTTCGATGCGCGCATCCGGCGCATAGACGTCAATCCGTCGTAGCCGGATGTCGTTTGACTGCTTCGCGAGGATCTCCTGACCGGCAAGGCTCACCTGGCCGGCGACGGGCGCTTCGAGCAGTCGTTTGACGTCGGCACTGTTCAGTTCGAGGCTCGCAGCCAGCACTGCGGCAGGGCAAAACATCAGAAGCGCAACTCCGACACGACGCATGATTCGATCTCCCGGCAAGGCCTGACGTCGGCTGAATGGCCGAAAGAGTAGCGCCAACCGGTTCGTTGAGGCGATTGACCAATGTGCGCAGAGTCACAGTCCCTAAGTTGACCGGCGAGAAACGCGACTCACGGCCCCTTCACAAACATCGGCCGTATTCGGCCGCGCATCGGCCAAGTCAGGAAAACCTCATCCATGATGGGTTTTGTATCGTGACCGTGAGCGATGCATTGGTGTCGCCCGTGAACCAAACTGACAGAGGCAACACCATGATGCGCCATTGGATCCAAGTGTTCCTCGTTCTGTCTGCCAGCGCTGCGCAGGCAACACCTACCGACATTCTGCTGGACTTCCCGGGCAGCCGGGCAGAAGCATGCCCGTTGAACGGAGGAGCAATCGCTTCGGCCCGATTGCGGGTCCAGATCCGGCCAAACGACGACGGGGTTTATCAGCAGAGTCTGCTTGCTTGCCATCACGGAAGCTGGAACGTCATCGCGCCGCCCGTCCCAATCTCGCTCGAGAACAACGTCGGCGAAATGGGATTCGATGAGCTCGTGGCGAAGGTGCCTCGCGGGTTCCTGGATCAAGGCCCATCACTCACGATCAGCGCCATGAGTCTGGACACGCAAGGCCAGGTGATCGATGAAGTACGTCCGGTCGGCTCCGAAAGCCTTTCGCTCGCCGGAAATCCCGTGGCCGTGCCGGCCATGGGCTCGTCGCGACTTGCCCTGATGATCTTGTTCGGGTCTGTCGGCCTTTTCTGGCTTTGGCGCATCAGGAAATACCCGGGCGCTGTTCTGGCGAGTTGTGTTGCCCTGATGCTTGGCGCGTCCCCGGTCAGCGAAGCGGACCTGCGGATCGCTCCGCCCCGCCTGGATCTTTTCGACCCCGGCAGCGATGCCAGTAACGGCTCAGCGGCATACGATTTGCGCGCAGTATCGGCTGTTCTTGAAGATCGAATGCTGAAAGTGCGCGTGGCCTACAGCAACCTCCAGCCCGCCCTGCTTGCCGACAATGACCGGATGCTGTTCATCGGCAACAGCCTGACCAGCACCAATAGCCTGCCGCAGATGTTGTCGCGAATCGCGCTTCAGGCCGGCAAGACTTTGGAAGTGAAGAGCATCGTGATTGGTGGGGCATCACTGGAGGAACACTGGTACCACAGCGCCACGCTGCGCGAGATCGAGGCCGGGGATTACCCTGTCGTCAGTTTGCAGCAGGGTCCGTCATCGCTGCCCGAAAGCCAGGATCACCTGCTGTCGTGGAGCATGCGCTTCAACGGGCCGATTCGTGCGAATGGTGGACGGCCTCTGCTCTTCATGGTGTGGCCGGACTGGACCCGTCTGGGGTATCTCGACGATGTCCGGAACAGCTACGAGACTGCGGCAACCATGACCGAAGGTGCGTTTGCGCCGACGGGCATCGCATGGCAACGGGCCTGGGCAGATGATCCGCAACTGGCGCTTTACGGCCCGGACGGGTTCCATCCTTCAGAGCTGGGGACCTACCTCGCGGCGTTGACCCTGTTCTGCACGGTTTACCAGCAGTCTCCGGTTGGCCTGCCGGCGCAGATTCCGCGTGCCAATGGCGCATCAACCGCGCTGCCTGAGGCGACCGCCCGATTGCTGCAGCGTTCTGCCTGGACTGCGTGCCAGGATCCGGGATTTCCCGGGCAGTAGTGCCCTACTTCTTGCCCGGAGTCTTCTTGGCGCGGACGTACAGCACCATCCGGTGATCCTCGAGGTCAAAACCGTGAGCCTCGGCGATCGCCGCCTGGCGCTTCTCGATTTCCGGGTCGACGAACTCGATCACGCGACCCGTATCGAGGCAGACCATGTGGTCGTGGTGGTCGCCGCGGTCAATCTCGAACACGGCCTGACCGTTGTCGAAATTGTGCTTCATGACCAGCCCGGCCTGTTCGAACTGGGTCAGAACCCGATACACGGTGGCCAGGCCGATGTCGTCATTGGCGTTCAGCAGCTCGCGATAGACGTCTTCGGCCGTCATGTGTCGGCCGCTCGCGTGTTCCAGGATTTCCAGAATACGCATGCGCGGTAACGTAACTTTAAGGCCGGCTTTGCGTAAATCCTGCGATTCCATCGCGTGGGTCTCTTCATGGGGCTCGTCGGTGGCTAGTGTATCATCCGCCCCCTTCAGCCTTTCGTGGAACTCAGAAATCATGCTTCGAATCCTATGCCTCGTCCTGGTGCTCGGCCTGAGTGCCTGCGGTGTGGTCTACAAGATGGACATCCGCCAGGGCAACCTGGTCGATCAGGAGATGGTCGACCAGCTCAAGCCGGGCATGACCAAGCGCCAGGTCGAACTGGTCATGGGCACCCCGCAGCTATCGTCGCCATTCGAGCAGGACCGCTGGGACTACCTCACCAGCACCAGCCTGCGTCACCGCGATCCGGTCATCAAGACGCTGAGCCTGTATTTCCAGGGCGGCAATCTGGAGCGCATCGAAGGCGACTGGCAGCCGGAAGCCGAAGACGAACTCCTGCGCGCATCTCAGGAACTGCAGAAGAACGTTCCGGAAGACAATCGTCGCAAGATCCCGGGCCAAGGCAACGGCTGATCACGGCACGTTTTCCAACCGCCGGATCTCAGGCTGGCCGTGCCTTGCCGGCTGGTCGACGGTCGGCAGCCCGTTTGCGGCGTGCGTCTTTCGGGTCGATCAGCAAGGGCCGATAAATTTCGACCCGGTCACCGGCAGTCAGCACAGTATCGAGTGCACAGCGCCGGCCGTGGATACCGACCCGCTCGTCAAGCGCTCCCAGATCCGGCATGGCGGTATTGACGGCGGCGGCGTGCAACGCTTCAGCAACCGTACTGCCCTCGGGCAAGTCGACTCGTTCACGCCACGCACGGTCTGGCCAGGCCAGCACCACGGTGATGATCATGCGATCGACACTCAGGCCGCCTTCGGCAATGCGCGGGCAGCGCGCGAGAAATCATCGACGAGCCGATCGGCCAGGCTCTGGAACCCCAATGCCAGCGCCGAGCCCATCAGGCTGCCGGCAAACTCGAAGTCCAGCATCAGCGACGTTTTGCAGCCGGAATCGCCCAGCGGCAAGAACCGCCACTCGCCGCGCAGTGATCTGAATGGACCCTCGACGAGGTTCAACTGGATCATTTCGCCATTCACGAACGTGTTTTCCGTTGAAAAGGCAGCACGAAAGCCCAGATAGGACAGATCGAGCCTCGCCCGCATGCGGCCTTCCTCGCGATGGTCGATACTGGCGGCCTTGCACCAGCCGAACAGCCCGGGATAGGCCTCGACCTCGTTGACGAGGTCAAAAACCCTCTGGGCGGGCTGGGTGATCAAGGCGGATCGTTCGAGTCGGCTCACGGCAATGGCTATCGGTAGCGGTCAAAAGCGGCAAAAATGGTAGCGCAAGCCGGAAGTATGGAAAAACCAGGAAGCCATGGATATCAAAAAGGACGAAAAGAAGAAGAAAGGCGCGAAGGGCGACAGCACGATTGCGCTCAACAAACGCGCCAAGCACGAGTACCGCTTCGACGAGCGCATCGAGGCGGGCCTGGCGCTGCATGGCTGGGAGGTCAAATCCTGCCGCGCTGGCCGCGCCAACCTCAGTGACGGCTACGCCATCATCAAGGGCGGCGAGATGTTCCTGTTCGGCGCGCAGATCATTCCGCTCAGTTCGGCGTCGACGCACGTGTTCCCGGAAGAACGCCGCACCCGCAAATTGCTGCTCAATCGTGTCGAAATCGACCGGCTGGTGGGCCAGGTCGAACGCAAGGGTTACACCTTGATCCCGACCGCCCTGTACTGGAAGAACAATCGCGTGAAGGTTGAACTGGGTCTGGCCCAGGGCAAGAAGGAACACGACAAGCGTGATGACCTGAAGGAACGCGAGTGGGAGCGCGAAAAGCAGCGGGTCATGCGCGCGAAGAATCGTGATGCCTGATCCGGTCAACCGGGACAGCCGCGTTCTCATCGCGATTGTCCATTGGAATACGCCGGAATTGCTGGAAGCCTGTATCGATTCGCTGCGCGTGCTGCCAGCGGATCGAGTGTCCATTCTGATCCTCGACAACGCGTCGGCCGGAGGGCCACCGGTGGTGACACCCGGGGCCGGACCGGCGATCGATGTACTCGCCCTGCCCGCGAACATCGGCTTTGCCGGTGCAGCGGAGGCTGCGTTGGCTGCGCTGCGTGATGGCGCGTTCGATGCGCTGTGGCTTCTGAATGCCGACGTGGTGGTCGAGCCCGGTACGTTTCTTGCCCTCGAACAGGCGGCCCATCTTGAACCCGACGCGGTGATCGGATGTGTGGTCATGGACGCTCAGGGCCAACACATCCGCATGCCCGAGAAGTTTCTGCACGCCGATCGTCGCTGGCGCTTCGGGTGGCGTGACCGGCCCATCGCCCCGGACCCGCCGGGACCGCCGCTGTTGAGCGTTCAAGCCGTCCATGGTGCGGCGATGCGAGTTCCCCGCTCGGTGATTGACGCCTGGGGCTTGTTCGATCCTGCGTTTTTTCTGTATTGCGAAGAGATCGACTTTTGCCTTCGCCTGTCGAAACTCGGCGTTCCGATCCGACTGGCCAAATCTGCGCGCGTGCGCCATGTCGGCAGCGGCGCGAGCGTGCGCCAACCCGGGGTCCAGCATGTGCTGGATTACTATCGGACACGCAACGAACTGGTTCTGTGGCGGCGGCACGCACCGTTCTGGCTCCCCTGGATCGTGTCGCGCAAATTGGCGAGGTTGGTGGTCACGACACTTCGCTTCGATCCATCATCAAGCAAACGCTGGTGTGGATTCTTCGATGGCCTGCGTGGCCGCCTCGGCAAGCGCTTCGCCCCGGAATCGGCCTGGCGTCGCCCATGATCCGAGCCCTCTATCGCATTCTGCGCGGCTGGCTTCGCACGCTGCGCAGGCGCCTGCCGACCCGGCCGCAGCATGCTGGCGCCTTGAGGGTCTTCAGCGAAGCCGATCCAGCGCCGGAACTGGCCTTATGGCAATCACTCGCAATACGCGGGTTGCTTGAAGTGGGTGCCGAGCAACCGGTGGATGTGCTCGTCAGTTCGGTTCGGGCGCCGCGTGATCTAGCGGACCGCAGCCTTCGCCTTGAATTTCAGCCGGAACACCTGCTGGTCAAACCCGGCGGCCGTGACAGTTCCGGCAGCCCGTCCGGCAGCACTTTGATCCCCGGCACGGACACTCCGTACCTGATTCGAGTCCCGCAGATCGAACGCCTGGCCAAGGCCGACCTGATCCTCGATTACAGTGCCTGCAACCTGGAGCACTGGCGCACGTCCGGGCATGCCTTGGATCTCCACCGGCGGGCACGGTGTCTGGCGCCACTGGTCCTTTCTGAACGCACCGATCGGGGGACCCGGCATCGGGACATCATCACGATGTTCGCGGACCCGGATCAACCTCGCCGTCGGCGCTGGCTGGACGAAGCCCAGACTCGGGGCGTCCCGGTTCGCAACGAACGTGGCGCGTTCGATGCCGTGGCGCTCACGGCCTTGCTCGATGACACGCGCGTCCTGGTCAACATGCGCCAAACCGACCACCACGATACGGCCGAAGAGTTGCGGCTATTGCCGGCGATCCAGCGTCGGGTGGTCGTGGTCAGTGAGGACGTGCCGCTGCGAACCTTGATTCCCTACCACCGGTTCATTCTGTGGTGTCAACGCGACGACTTGCTGGCTACCGCCGAACGCGCGCTGGCCGATTGGCCGGACGTATGGGACCAACTTTACGGTAATGACGCCGTCTCCACCTGTTTGGCGGAAATGGCCGAAGCCAATCGGATGGTTCTGGCCCGTGCCCTGGCAACAAAACCTTGGCCTCTCGGCTGACCCTTGTCTTTATGATATCACTATGATATCTTTTAGCCACACACAAGGAGAGGCGTCATGAGTCGTTCCCGCATTACCGAGAAACCCCTGAACACGCTGCCGGGCATCCCGATGATCGGGTTCCTGCTCATGGCGACACTGGCAGTCCCGTTTCTGTTCATCGTCCACCTGATCCCGGTGGCCATCCCGTTGGCGATCGTGACGTTCTTCTGCTGGTTCGGCTTCTTCATCGTGCAGCCGAACACCGCTGCGGTGATGCAACTGTTCGGCGACTACAAGGGCACGGTGCGCGACGAGGGCCTGCGTTGGGCGAATCCGTTCTACAGCAAGAACAACGTGTCGCTGCGAATCCGCAACTTCGAGTCGAGCAAGCTGAAGGTGAACGACCTCGAAGGTTCGCCGATCGAAATCGGCGCGATCGTGGTCTGGCAGGTCGTCGATTCCGCCGAGGCTGCGTTTTCGGTCGACAGCTACGAAAACTTCGTACATGTCCAGTCGGAAGCGGCCTTGCGCCAATCGGCAACCAGTTATCCCTACGACATGCATGACAATCACACGATTTCACTGCGCAGCCACACGACGGAAATCGCCGAACATCTGCAGAAGGAAATCCAGGAGCGACTGACATCCGCTGGCGTGGAGGTTCTGGAAGCGCGAATTTCGCACCTGGCCTATGCCCCGGAGATTGCCCAGGCCATGCTGCAACGCCAGCAGGCCGGCGCCATCATCGCCGCCCGCAGCAAGATCGTCGAAGGCGCAGTGAGCATGGTTCACATGGCGCTCGACCAACTGGCCGAGAAGGGCGTGGTGAAGCTGGACGAAGAGCGCAAGGCGCAGATGGTCTCGAACCTGCTCGTCGTCCTGTGCGGCGAACGCTCGACTCAGCCGATCATCAACACCGGCTCGATCTACTGATGTTCCATGCCGTTGCGGTCCCGACCGCAACGGCCAGGCGGGCCCCATGAGCGAAAAGAAAGCCTATCCCCTGCGCATCAACAGCGCCATTCTCGAAGCCATGCAACGATGGGCCGACGACGACTTGCGCAGTCTCAATGCCCAGATCGAATACGTACTGCGTGACGCGCTGCGTCGCAGTGGTCGCGTCAAACCGCTGGGTGAAGAGCCGGAATCACCTTGAGGGCGCAACGAACCCAAAATCGGCTTTGCGAGAAGCGAAGCAGCGTGGCAATTCCGTACTTGCCTCATCGTGTCCGGGCGACACAAAGCTGCGACCATGGCGCACCGGTGGACGGTGCCGGCATGCCGGTGCTCTCCGACCACACCATCGCCATATCGACATCATCGAACACCTGCTCAAGCTGGAAGCCCTGCGGGAACAACCATGAACCGACATGGTCGCGGCCACTGCGGAATCCGGCACCCATGACCTCACCGAACGAGGCCAAACGTTTGAGCACGCGCTCGAAACCATAGGCATTGGGACGCGCCAGGGCTTCTTCCAGAATCATGTCGAAGTAAAGTCGCGAACCCGGAGCCGACAGTGCCCGCAATTCGCCCACGGTTGCGCGTGCCTGCGTTTCCGGCAAGTACATCAGCGCGCCGGCCCACACCCACAGCGTCGGCAATTCGCGTTCGAACCCCGCATCACGCAACACCTTGGTGAGTGTTTGTTGACCGAAGTCGCAAGGCACCCATGCGAGATGACGATCGTAGATGGGCTGCTTCTGCCGCAGCGCTTCGATCTGGCGTCGCTTGTCGGCTTGTGTGGCCGGAAGGTCAACTTCGAAGAAGCGACCGGGCGCCCGTCCGTCGGCACGCCGTTCGGCACCAATGCGCAACGCGGACGTATCAAGACCGGCGCCGAGAATGACGATCTGGGTTTCCGGCTCACGGTCCAATGCGTCGCGGATCAACTGGTCGGCAACAACCTGTCGTGCGTGCAGGAAGACGTCGTCCCCCGGGCTTACGCGCGTGACCAACCGCTGAAGCAAACGACGCATACCCAGACGCAGAAGCAACGCAGACCAGCGTGCGCGCAAGGAACCGTGGCGCCAGTAGTCGAACCGCGCCGCCAGATAATCGGACTGACGACTGGCGGTGCAGGCATGGACCATCGCACGCACGGCCGCACAGTCATATGAAGTCCGCGAAACTATCCGTTGTGCTGCCAGCCCAGAACTCATGACGCCACTCCCGTTGGGTGATGTACGCAGCATCGCGGCAACGTCTCCGACCCAACACCGTCCTTAGGGGGGCACCACTCCTGACGAAAGACAGGGTCATGGAAGGGGGCACTCGTTTCAGATGCACTCACCATCACGGCGCACCCACTCACGGCCATTGCCCACCCGCTTCCGTCATTCCCGCCCGCTTCCGTCATTCCCGCCCTCTTTCCCGTCATTCCCGCGCAAGCGGGAATCCACTGGATTGCCGCAGTCCCATGAAGCTCTGGAATCGAGTGGATTCCCGCTTGCGCGGGAATGACGGAAGGTTTTCTGGTCTGAAGGTCACGACACCTACCCCCGCTTGCGCGGGAATGACGGAAGGTTTTCTGGTCTGCAGGTCACGACACGTACTCCCGCTTGCGCGGAAACGACGGAAGGTTCTCTGGTCGGCAGGTCACGGCGGAGGTTCCTGAGGCGCAGGGATTCACCGCCGCGATCAACGCCACACGTCGTTGATCTGCTTTCTAGTCCGCCAGCAGGTGCTGACGAAAGAACCCAACCAGCTCCAGCGTGGATCGCACGCGATTGGAATCCTTCCGCCAGCCGTGGCCTTCGTCCGGGAACAGCACATAGTTCACGTCCAGACCACGCGCCTTGAGTGTGTTGACCACTTGTTCGGCCTCGATCACTGGCACATTGGTGTCGTTGGCCCCATGCATCACCAGCATCGCGGACTTAACCTGGTCGAGCTTGTGGATCGGCGACAACTTGCGCAGCAGGTCGCGCTGGGTGGCGGGGTCGCCGTATTCGCCGACCGAGATGGCGCCCATCCACGGTGTGGAATGCGAGAAGAAGGTTTCGAAATTGACCATGCCGAACAGGTTGGCGCCGGCCGCGAAGGTGTCGGGAAACTCGGTCACGCCCACCATCACCGCATATCCGCCGTACGAACCGCCCATGATGCCCAGGCGTTTGGTGTCGCCGATGCCTTCGGCCACCAGCCAGTCGGCTGCCGATCGGATGTCGCGGTTGGCGTCGAAGCGCTTTTCGTGATTGTCGAGATTGACGAAGGTCTTGCCGAAGCCCGACGAGCCGCGGATGTTCGGTGCGAAGACGGCAATGCCGTTTGCGAGCAGAGCCTGATAGTCGGCGCGGAAGGCCGGACGATCCTGGCCTTCGGGTCCACCGTGGAAACTCAGAACCACCGGGCCGGGCTGCTTGAAGCCTGGCGGCAGATACAGCCAGCCCGACAGAGCCAGATCGTCGTGTGCCTTGAATTCGCGCAACGTGGGCCGAACCATGGTGCTCAGATCAACTCCGACTTGCGGGCTGTAGCTCAGTCGCTCGTAGTCGCCGCTGTTCAGATCGAGGCGCCAGATCTCGGAGGGTAAGGCGGAGCCGCTGATGCTGAGCACGACCTGTTTGCCGTCGGGCGAGAAGTCCGCACCGCCCACAATTTCGCCGGGAGGCATCGGCAGCTTGTGGCGCTTGCCGCTGGGCAATTTGATCAATTCCAGCTCACTCCGCCCGCCCACATTCCAGAACAGCAACGCGCGGGTCCGTTCGTCATCGAGCTGAAATCCATCCAGCTCAACGCCTTCGCGTTCCGCCAGGGTCTTGGGCGTCGAAGGTTGCCCATCCTTGCCGAGGTCGATGCGGGCGAACACGCTGTGGTCGCGATCCAGGTTGTGCGCCAGATAAACGCTTCGCGCATCGGGGCCGAACAGACCCGAGACGCTGGCGGTGCCTTCATGCGGCGTCAGGAGCACGCGCTTGCCGGTGCCCAGGTCATCGAACCAGAGATTGTTGTTGCCGCGCGTCACGTACCGTGACACCAGAGCGCTGTCACCGATCAGGTCGGAGATCCCGCCAAGACCATCGAACTTCAACGCCAGCTTGGACTCACCCGTAGCCGGATCCACCATCCAGGTATCGGTGCTGGCCGGATCGCGCGCATTGGTGCGAAACCAGTACCGCCCATCCCGCGCAAAGTCGCCACTGAAATTGTTCTCCGGGCCTCCGCTGGTCACGCGCCGAGTTTGCTTGCCATCGGCCGACACCAGATCAATTTGCGCGTTGTAGCCACCGCCCGGCGAAATCGCGTAAGCCATCTGCCCGTCGCTGTGCCAGACCAGCCCGGAAGCCGGATCACTGCCGCTGGTCACGGCGCGCGGATAACCGCCCTGAGCGGGCATCCGCCAGACCTGAGGCGCGCCGCTCAGATTGGTGATGAACGCGATCTCACTGCCGTCCGGCGAGAACTGGGGCGAGTTGGCGTACCCGATTCGGCCCATGGCCTCGATGCGTGCTTTCAATGC
>JBEIPT010000092.1:0-10989 GCA_040376895.1 Lysobacteraceae bacterium
CCGCAATGCCCGCTCGACATCTTCCGGCGTCAGTCCCTGTGAAGCCAGACGATCGGCGTCAAGCCAGATCCGCATCGAATACTGCGCGGCGAACAAACGCGCTTCAGCCACGCCCGGAATGGATTGCAGACGATCCTTGACCAGACGTCGGGCAAGATCGGCGACTTCCAGCGCACTATGGCGATCACTGTTGAAGCTCAGCCAGATGATCGGCTGCGAGTCGGCTTCCTGCTTCTGGACCACCGGCTCCCGGGCGTCGAAGGGCAGGAATTCGCGTGCCTGGTTCACCCGATCGCGGACATCCGAGGCTGCGCCGTCCGGACTGCGGTCCAGATTGAACACGACCGTGACATTGCTCTGTTCGGCGCGCGAGGTCGATTGAATGAAGTCCACACCTTCGATACCCGCGAGCGCGTCTTCGATCGGCTTCGTGATCTGCGACTCGATCACCGCGGCATTGGCGCCCGGGTACGAAGTATTGACGTTGACGATCGGCGTGTCGATTTTTGGCGTCTGCCGGACCGGCAGGCGCGTGTAACAGACCACACCGACCAGGATGATCAGCAAGTTGATCACGGTGGCGAAGACCGGTCGCCGGATACACAGTTCGGAGAGATTCATGCCGGAACTCGCTTACAGGCCGACCGGCTTCAGGGCAACTGCCACAACCGCGGAACCCGGGCCGATCTTGAGTTGCCCGGCGATGATCACGTCAGAGTCGACCGCCAGACCGGAAATGACCTCTACGCGACCTGCACTGCGCTTGCCGATGCGGATTTCCTGCAACTCCGCTTTGCCGCCACGCACGATGTAGACGAACTGCTTTCCGGCCTGTGGCCACAGAGCCTGCTCGGGGATCGTCAGCGAATCGTTTCGCCGAGACAGCTCAACCCGAACGTTGGCAAACAGACCTGGGCGCAGGCGACCTTCCTTGTTGTCGATGGTTGCGCGCAGCAATACGCTGCGCGTCTGCACGTCCACCTGAGGATCGACTGCATAAACCTTGCCTTCAAAGGACTCGCCGGTAAACGCATCCAGAGTGACACTGATGTCCTGGCCGGCCGACACCCGTGCAGCGAGGTTCTCGGGCACCCGGAAGTCGACCTTCAGGGGGTCCACCTGCACCAGTGATACCAGTTCGTCGGCGATCTGCACGTACTCGCCGACACTGACCGTTCGCAGACCAACCATGCCGGAGAATGGTGCGCGGATCTGCGACTTGTCCAGCCGAGTACGCGCAGACGCCAGTCGCGCCTGATCCACCGCGAGTGACGAGCGCTTCATGTCGAGGTCATTCTGTGCGGCAAGTTTGCGCACCACCAGATCGTTCGCGCGATCCATCTCACGTTGACTCTGCGCGACGGTCGCCTCCCATTCTGCCACTTCGGCACGCACCAGGCTGGCATCCAGCGTGAACAACAAGGCACCTTTCTGCACTCGGGTGCCTTCCTCAAAGTGAATCTGTTCGATTCGACCCGGCAACTCGGCGCGCAGGATCACTGCCTCATTCGCACGCAAGGATCCGACGGCACTCGCCGATTCGATCACCGCCTCGCGGGTTGGCTTGGCGATTTCCACCGGCGTCGGTGGCGCTGCGCCACCCGGCCCCGACTGGGCATGCGCAACGAGCGGAAGGGTCAGCGTCAGCAAGAAAACAAAGGTCGGGACAAGGATCGAACTGCGGGGGCACAAACGCGTCATGGCGCGGTTCCACTTGTTGGTGATCGCCGGACGGTATCACTCGCGCGCGCGCCCGCCCGAAGTGCCATTCGGCATGATGCAGCCGTCGTTCAGCGAGGCTTTTGATTTGTTCGCTTTTGTCTGCAGGAAAGAGGCCTCAACTCCCCGCTCCTGAGGACCAAATCCCGACAACATGATTGAACCGAATCAGCCCCCGACCAGCAGCGCCATGATCTCGGGCGGGCACGAATACTTGGCCTGATCCAGCAGCGGATCACCCATCGGCGTCGTCATGTCCGGGTTGGCACCCAGGCTCATCAGGTACTCGATGATGGCCGGCAACCCTGCTGCAGCCTGAGGGATGCCACAGTAGTTGATGGCAATCTGGATCGGCACCGGCGCGTTGGGCATCTGGTCATAGATCACCGGCACATGCACGTTGGTCGAATCGACCAGACGTTTGACTGCCGCGATCTCACCCGAACTGATTGCCGCGAACAGGCTGGCGCCATCGGCACCCTTGCCGGACTTTCCGGTCGTTGGCGCTTCGGGCCCGCTAGCAGTAGCCGGTTTGGCCGGTACTGCAGCGCGGGCATCACGTTCCCGCCATGCCGGCTCGATGCGGTTCAATGCAGCTTCGGCAGCGGCGACCACACTCGGATCGGCATGGCTACGCTCGGCACGAATTTGGCCCACAGCTGGCAGAGCCTTCGACCACATGCCCTCCAGTGATTCCAGGAAGTGCACTTTGCTTTCCACGTTCGGATTGGCGGCCAGCCAGTCACCCAGCGCACGAGCCCGTTCGGCCTCGTCGGCGATGATCCAGTAGCTCGTCGGGTTGCACGCCTTGAACCAGGGCTGGTCCGGAGTCCCGGCGCGGACGATCGGATCGCACACGGTCGACCACAGCGCGTGAGCGGCTTTCCGGACTTCGGGCGAACCGTCGCGGTTGCTGGTGTCGGCGGCACTGACGATGATCTCGACGGCGCGCAGGCGATCTTCTTCGAGCGCACTCTGGTCTTGCGTCATTGCGGAGAGCTCATCCAGGCCCAGGCGCGTGCGCCCGGCCACATCGCCCATGGCCCTCAGCCCGACCCGACGAAGCCTGGAATCACCGAGCAGGGGCACCGCTATCGGAACCCAGCGGGCGATCGATTCCGGATCCTTCTGATTGCCGAGCAACGCGAATGCGGTTTCGCGTGTGCGCTGATAACCGGCGTCGGTGAACCCAAGCAGCAAACCCGTCCAGTCTTCCGGCAGCGGATCAAAGCGGGCCAGTTGCTCGAGCAGGAACTCGGTGGCGGCCGGCGTCACGCGAAGTGATTCGATGAGGACCGGCACCGTCGCGGCATCTTTGTGCGACACCAACACCTCGATCGCATTTTCGGCCAATTCGACGTTGTCATCCGAACCACCCTGCGCCTCATCCTCGACCGCATCAAAATAGTAGGCGAGCAGATACGGCATGAGGCTCGCCGGTGGCTCGATGCCGGTCAGACCTCGCGCCGCCAGGAACTCGACGTAATGCGATTGTGGCCGACCTTGCAACACCCGAAGCCGCGCTGGCGCCAGCTCGGATTCGGCAACGCCCATGCTGGCCAGTGCACCGGCGGCATTCATCGCCACTTCGCTGTCGGCATCGTCGAGGGCCGCATAAAGCGCCGCGCGCGCGTTGACGATGTCGCCGTTCTTGCCGGCCATGTCCCACAGGGCATTGGCCGCACCCAGGCGGATCTCGGCCTTGGCGTGCGTCAGCAATGGCGCGAGTGCTGTGGCGACCTGAGCCGCATGTTTCGGATCCAGTCGACCCGCCGATTCGATTTTGACTTCCGGCTTGCCGCGGTCCAGATCACGCAGCGCTTCAGCTTCGACCTTCGCAAAGAATTTGTCGGCGTAGTCCTCTGCAAAGGCTTCGGTTACGCCAGTGAGGGACAGAATCAGGACGGACATCAGGGTGGGTAACCAACGCATGATTCGCCTCCAGGAAGGTGATGTGGATAGTACCCGTCAAACGCCGACCCGCACGAAACCGCACCGGCATTGACACCCTCGCCCATTGAGCGTCTGATTCCGGCATGGACAAGACCGCAGCCCCACCGCCTACCGCCCCTGACCTGCCACCTCTGGCACAGCGGCTCACCGGTTTGGTTCCGGACGCACTGCTGACGGTGCTGTTCCTGCTGCTGGCCATCGACCCATGGATCGGCGAGCCGTTCGCTGAGTTCTGGTTGCAACGCGGCTATCGACCGTTGGACCTCTCACATCCGGCCCTGATGGCCATTCTTATGGTCGAAGTGGGCTTTCTGCTGCCGCAAGTGACGCTGACCGATCTGGCGACCCGTCTGAAAAAGCGCCCGCCGTGGTGGCTGATTCCGCCGCTGGCGATCGGCTTGTTGATTCTCGCGCCGGGCGGCATGGATTTCCTGCGTGTACTTCTCGCCAACCAGTCCGTGCTGGCGGTTCCGGCGCTCTGGTCGGTCTTCCACCGTGCCCGGCAATTGTGGGACATGCCCGGCAAACCTGCGCTGGAACGCATGCGGGTGCGCGCGCTGACGAACGGGCGCGCCAATGTCGGCGGATTGCTGGTCTTGATCTATCTGCTCACGACCATCGCGGAAACGTCGAGTCTGATCAGGTTCGACAACTGGTTCTGGAAAGACACGATGTTGCTGGCGTTGGCCACGATCTATTTTGGTGCCTGCACGTTCGACACCTGGCGGGTCACGGGTGCCCGGTTCGCGGCCAAGCCCACGCCCCTGCTCTGGTTCGACTACATCGGCGTGAAAGACGTCGACGTGCCGCTATAGGGAGACGCTGAACAAGTCGATCCTGGACTTCTTCAGAGGCTCCCAAGCATTGCGGCTGATGAAATGTTCGGGTTAAGGTCCGAGGCTTGCTGAAACGAGTCCAGTCATGGCCCGAATGCTGCCCGACCGCGCCGAATTCCTGTCCCGCAAGACGCCGGGAGAGCGGCGCTTTGCGCTGCGCCTCGAAGAAAAGCTCGACGACGAATACCTGGTCTGGCTGAACGTGCCGGTCGGGCCGGCGCAAGTCGAGCCGGATTGCCTGATCCTGAGCCCGTTTCGCGGCCTGATCGCGCTGGAAGTGCGCGATTGGAAAATTGATCAGATCGAAAGTTTCGATCGACACAGCGTGAGCCTGAAAACCGACAAAGGCTTGAGCCATGTCGCCAATCCATTGGCGCAATCCAGGCAATACGCGGAGAAGATTGTTCGCCTGCTCGAGGCCGATCCCGAGTTGCGGTTCCCGCTCTCACATCAATTCGGTGGCAGGTTGATCCTGCCATGGGCGCATGGACTGGTCTTCCCGAACATTCGTCGCGAGCAGTTCCTGGCCAACGAACTCGACGTGATCCTGCCCGCGCACTTGGTGATTTGCCAGGATGAAATGCCCGAAGACGTGGATCCGCAGCGTTTCCAGGAACGCCTATGGGCGATGTTCGCGCAAACCTTTCCGTGCCACCTGAGCCTGCCCGAAATCGATCGGATCCGCTGGCACATCTTCCCCGAAGTTCGACTGGGCGGAGAACAATTCGGTCTGTTCGGCACCGCCAACGCTGGCGAAGCGGCTCAGGCGATGGCCATTCCGGATCTGGTTCGGGTCATGGACCTGCAGCAGGAAGCGTTGGCGCGATCACTGGGGTCCGGGCATCGAGTGATCCATGGTGTCGCCGGTTCCGGCAAGACCATGATCCTCGGTTTCCGCTGCCAACAATTGGCTGCCACACCGGGCAAGCCGATTCTGGTGCTCTGCTACAACAAGACACTTGCCGGCCGACTGCAGCAATTGCTCGCCGAACGAGGCATCGACGAACGGGTGCAGGTGCTCAACTTCCATGCCTGGTGCCTGAGCATGCTCAATGCCTATGGTTTGCCGAAACCGGAGAGCCAGGGCGAAGCATTTTTCAGCGACCTGGTCGATGCGGTCATCAAGGCGGTCGATCAACGGGCCATTCCGCGCAGCCAGTACCGCGCGATCCTGATCGACGAGGGCCATGATTTTGAAGCGCCATGGATGCGGCTGATCGTGCAGATGCTCGATCCGGCGACGAACGATCTGCTGCTCCTGTATGACGATGCGCAGTCGGTATATCAACCGCGACAGCGTTTCAGCCTGTCCAGTGTCGGCATCGAAGCGCGCGGCCGAACGACCATCCTTCGCCTCAATTACCGCAACACGATGGAAGTGCTGGCCACCGCCAAGTCGTTTGCCGAAGGGGTGTTCGAAGACGAACCCGCTGCCGAGACCGAGCTGCCGATCATTGCGCCGGAAAGCGCCGGACGGCGCGGCGCATTCCCGAGCATGGTCCGATACGACACCGCAGGCGACGAAACCCTCGGCATCATGCAAGCCATTCGCGACGCCATCGCCGGCGGTTTGTCTGCCGATCAGATTGCCATTCTGTATCGACTCGAAAGCCAGGCCGACCATTTCAGCGAGTCACTTGCGCAGTCAGGTCTGGCGTTCACCTTGGCCGAAGGCAACGACAAGGAATCTCTTTACGGCAGCAAGCCCTCGATCAAACTGGTCAGCATGCAATCGTGCAAGGGGCTCGAGTTCGAAGTCGTGTTCATTCCAGGACTGTGCAACATGCCGCCGCCGGGCACCGACGAACACGATGAGGCGCGCCTGCTCTATGTCGCCATGACCCGCGCAACCGAGCGACTGCACATGAGCTATTCGCGGGAATCGATCTTCACGCAGCGGGTGCGCAACGCCATTCGCGACGTGCAGGCCAGTCTGCAGCGGAACTGAGTCCACAAAAAAACCCCACCGGAGGGCTGAGTTCCGGTGGGGTGACCAAAGCGTGCGACTGTAAGCACGCAGGCACGGGGTTGGTTGATTACGGGATGAGGACCGTGTCGATCACGTGGATGACGCCGTTGCTGGCCGCGATGTCGGTCGTCACGACCTTGGCGCCTGCAACCGTCACACCACCTTCGGTGCCGATGGCGACGGCCTTGCCTTGAACAGTGGTGGCTTCGGTGAGCTTGACCACATCAGCCGCAGTCACTTTGCCGGCGACCACGTGATACAGCAGGATGCCCTTCAGCGTTTCCTTGTTCTCCGGCTTCAGCAGCGACTCCAGCGTGCCGGCCGGCAGCTTGGCAAATGCAGCGTTGGTTGGTGCGAACACCGTGAACGGGCCTGGGCCGTCCAGCGTGGCGACCAGATCGGCAGCCTTCAGCGCGGCAACCAGCGTCGAGAAATCGGCATTGGCGGAAGCGACACCGGCGATGCTGGCTGGAGCCTGAGTCTGCTCCTGAGCTGCCGCGGCTTCGCCACCGGTGTGGTTGTGAGCGAGCACTGCGGTCGGTGCGGCCACGCCCAGGGTGACGACGGCCAGAAGATGATGGATCGCTTTCATGGGAATGTCCTGATTGGATGACCCGAAATTGGGTGAGCGCAGATTGCCGAGCCCGAAGTCGGGACATCATGAAGCGTCGATCAGGAGCCGATTCACTTGTGTCGCGTCGGTCGTGACGCCGTGTTCCCGCGGCGTTGACGGATCAGCCCGTGGCCCCGATTTGTGGGAGCGGCGAAGTGTTTGCCTAACCCCCTCCCAATCCTCCCCGAACATCGGAGAGGGCTGCGGCCAGTCCGAAACTTCGTCGCATCGGCCCTTACATTTTGATGACCTGAGGGACGTGCCTTTCGAGACGGTGTCTCACTGCGGGAGCTCCCACAGAGATCGGATCGCGTCGCTCGCCTGATGCCCCAAACTGTGGGAGCGGCTTTAGCCGCGATGGGGTGCTCGCCCATCAACATGTCGCATCGCGGCTGAAGCTGCTCCCACAGGGCACACCTAAAGGTAATTTCGAAGCGATCGCCCTCCCCGATGTTCGGTAAGCGCTGGAAGGAATCCAGGCAAACACGGTGCCCTGGGTGCTTGGCGACAACCAAGCACAAGGAGGTCACTCCCACAGAAGGTCTGCTCCACCCTGCCATTGGTCCCACGTGCTTAGGTGTTGTACTTAACTACACTACCGCCTCAGTTAAAACAAAAACCCGCCAAAAGCGGCACATCAGTACAGAGGCCCGGTCATGTCGCAGTGTAATCTTTCATTAAAATCAGTTGGTTATCGCTATTCCAGCAAACACCATGCAGTCCAGGACATGAGCCTCGACCTCGGCCCGGGCATTCTGGGCCTGCTGGGACCGAACGGCGCTGGCAAGTCCACACTGATGCGGATGCTGGCCACGATGACCCGCCCGACGACCGGCAAGATCACCTGGAATGGCGAGGATCTGGCGACCGCGCCCAATTCGCTCCGTCATACCTTGGGTTACCTCCCGCAGGATTTCGGCGTGTACCCGGCCCTGAGCGCCCGCGAGTTCCTCGGCTTTCTGGCTGCGGTCAAAGGCCTGTCCGGCGCCAAGGCAAAAGAACGGGTCGACACCTGTCTTTCGCTGGTTGGTCTGAACGATGTCGCCGACCGTCGTCTGGGCGAATTCTCCGGCGGCATGCGCCAGCGCGTTGGTATCGCGCAGGCATTACTCAACGACCCGGCCCTGCTGATCGTCGACGAACCGACGGTAGGCCTGGACCCGGAAGAACGCATGCGCTTCCGGCATCTGCTGACCGATCTGGCCGGCGAACGACTGGTGATCCTGTCCACGCACATCGTCTCCGATGTGGAGGCCAGTGCGACCTCGCTGGCGGTGATGGTGGGTGGCCAATTGCGCTTTTACGGCACTCCCGATGCACTGATCGCCAAAGCCGAAGGCAAGGTTTGGGAGTGGACCATCACGCCGGAGCAATTGCCCGAAGTGCGCAAGGCGTTCGTGCTGTGCGGATCACTCCGTCGACCGGATGGCATTCGCGTCCGTGTCATCGCCGCCGATCGACCTGCTGCAGATGCCCAGACCGTGCTGCCCGAGCTTGAGGACGCCTACACCTGGTTGACCGCTTCAAGCGTCAAGGCGCACTGATCATGGAAGCCTTCCAACGATTTGGTGCGATTGTTCTGGCCGACCTGCGCGAGCGCATGCGCACGCCAAGATTCTGGATCGTGCTCGGGCTGATGGCCTGGGCCACATGGTGGTGTTTCCCGCCCATCGAATCCGGGTATCGCACCCTGTCATTGCTGGATGGCTCACGCGGCTACTACTCCAGCGCCTGGGCCGGTGTTGCACTCGGCCTGATCTACAGCACGATGCTCAACCTGATCGGCTTCTATCTGGTGCGCGGCACCGTGACGCGCGATATCGAAACCCGCGTCTGGCAATTGCTGGTGACCACGCCGATGACGCGCGGCGCTTACCTGCTGGCGAAGTGGGCCAGCCACATGGCGGTGTTCTTCATGATTGCATTGGTCGGCCTCGCTGTGGCCCTCGTTGCTCAGTGGGTCAGGAACGAAGACCGCCAGATCGACCTGATCGAACTGGTCAAACCGCTTTTGCTGATCAGCGTGCCCAGCCTTGCAATCACTGCCATGTTCGCGGTCTGGTTCGACCTGATCCCATGGTTGCGACGTACCGCCGGCAATGTCCTGTTCTTCATCGTCTGGACCGTCATGCTGACCATGTCGGTCGCTCCGTACGAGGGTGTCCAGAAGCCCGAACCGCAAGGCTGGACCAGCGACCCGGGCGGCATGATCGTGATGGCCAAGGAATTCGCCCGCGTGCGTGAAGCACAGACCGGCAAACCGCTCGAATTCGGCTTCAACCTCGGCGGTGCGCCAGCCAAGAAAGGCGTCGAACCGTTTGAATGGCAAGGCTGGTCACCCGAACCCAAGTTGATTGCCAGTCGATTCCTGTGGCTGTTGCTCGCGATGGCACTTACCTTCTCGGCCGCGCCCCTGCTCGACTGGGCCGCATCACGCGGGCTCACCAAGGCAAAAGCCAACTCCGGTGCAGGACGATCGATGAAATGGCTGAACTGGATCCTCGATCCGTTTGCACGCGGGCCACTGGGAATCCTGACGATTGCCGAACTCAAACAAGCTCTGAGGCAGCGCAAGATCTGGTGGTGGCTTGCCGCCATCGGCGTCGTCGGCGCCCAGTTCGGACCCGCCGAAGCGGCCAAGGTCGCCCTGCTGTTCGCGTGGATCCTGCCGCTCGACGTGCTCGCCCGCGGCATCCTGCGCGAACGTGAGCACGGCACCGGTTCACTGACGTTCACGGCACCGGGCATCTTGCCGAGACTCCTCGCCGCACGATTCCTCGTCGGGTTCGTGATGCTCTGCGCGCTGAGTTTGCCCACCATCCTGAGACTACTCGGTAACGATCCCACCGCCGCGCTGGCCACGTTCACCGCCATCAGCGCGATTGTCACCTGGGGCCTGTGCCTCGGCGCGCTGTGCCGAAATCCGCGGCCGTTCGAACTGCTGATGGTCGGGATCGTCTATGTCTGCCTCAATGGCGCCATCTTGTTCGATACCGTCGGGCATCCCATCTACGCGCTCACTTTGCATGCGACTGCGCTGCTGCCGGCCGGTTTGCTGTTGGTTTGGGCTTGGCCGCGGTTGGCCAAGGGATAAGTGGCCGACCTATCCCAACGGCCCCGTTGCACCAGGGAACGGGATGCGCCACCGTCGAGTCTTCCCAGTTTCGACGGATCGCCCATCATGTCCTTGTTGCAACGAACCCTCCTTCTGATCGTCGCCACCGGAGCATTCGTCGCGACTGCAAACGGCACCGATTCCGAACACGAAACGATCACTGCATGGACGACCGAACACCAGCACACGCTGCTCGACGAGTACGAAACATTCCTGCGACTCCCCAACGTCGCCACGGACCACGATGCGATTCGCCGGAATGCCGATGCGCTGGTGGACATGATGAAGCGTCGTGGTCTGTCGCCCCGGCTGCTGGAAAACGCTGATCGCAGCGCGCCGCCGGCAGTCTATGGCGAGTGGCTGGTGCCCGGCGCAACCCGCACGGTCGTGCTGTACGCCCATTATGACGGCCAGCCGGTGACTGCCACCGATTGGGCCAGCGATCCGTGGACACCGGTGTGGCGACGGGGCCGGCTGGACGCATCCCCCGAAATCGTCCGACGCGACAAGTCCCGGCCAATCGACCCGGATTGGCGCCTGTATGCGCGCGCTGCTTCGGATGACAAGGCGGGTGTCTTCGCGATGCTTGCAGCCACCGACGCACTGAAGGCAGCGGGTCTGCAACCGACAACCAATCTGAAGTTCTTCTTCGACGGCGAAGAGGAACAAGGTTCGCCGCACTTGCGCGAGCTGCTGGACTTGAATCGCGAATTGCTTGCGGCCGAAGCCTGGCTGATTGCCGATGGCCCCCTGCACCTGAGTGGCCGCAAACAACTCGTGTTCG
>JBEIPT010000297.1:0-4874 GCA_040376895.1 Lysobacteraceae bacterium
CACCATCTACGTGCCGGGGCACTTCCACGCCACGGTGGTGGTGGGCACCACGCTGTCGTTCATGGCGCTGACCTACTTCCTGATCCCGGTGCTGTTCAAGCGCGAGATGATCAATCCGGGGCTGGCGAAGTGGCAGCCGTACCTGTTCGGCTTCTCGATGTACTTCTTCTGCCTGGTGATGATGGGTGCCGGCACGCTTGGCGTGTCACGCCGGCATTGGGACATGGCGTTCAACGGCAACGCGCTGGCCTACGAATGGCCGGGTGCGGCCTACCTGATGATGGCGCTCGTCGGCATCGCCGGTATTGCGGCAATTGTCGGTGGTGCGATCTACATCTACATCACCGTCGGCTCGCTGCTGTGGGGCAAGCGCCTCGATACCGGTGTCCAGAGTCATGCGACCACGCCGATCCCGCCGACTGCACCGACCTTGGCCGTGCAGACCTATGGCTCGATGGGGTTTGCTGCGCCGGGCACGTTCGTGCTGGCCATGGTGTTCCTGGTGTCCTTCATCCTCTACTACTTCATCAACTGGAAGTATCTGTCGACCTTGTGGGGCCTGAGCTGAGGAGCACACAATGAACACGGTGATTCTCGACAATCCGCGCAGCAGCCTGGCCTGGTGGCGGGACGTGCTGAGCCTGTTCAAGTGGCGGATCGGCATCATCATTGCGCTGACCGCCCTGGTTGCGTATGTGGTGACGCCCGGTGCCGGCGCAGGCGCTGCAGAAGTGTTGGCGCTGACGCTGGGAACCCTGTTTGCCTCCGGCAGTGCCGGTGCGTTCAACCAGTGGTACGAGTTCAAGAGTGATGGCCTGATGAAGCGCACGCGGTCGCGACCATTCGTGACCGGCGCTCTTCATCGAAGCCACTGGTGGCTGGTTCCGATCGGGGTGATGCTGGCGGTCTCTGTGACCGCGGTCTGGGTCTTTGCGAATGCATTGGCGGCGCTGTTCGTGTTCCTCGGGGCATTCACCTATGCGATCGTCTACACCGTCTGGTTGAAACGTCGCAGTTGGCTCAACATCGTGATTGGCGGATTGTCCGGCAGCTTTGCTGCCCTGGCCGGATCGGCGCTCGCCGATCCGAATCTGGGTGGTATGGCCTGGAGCCTCGCACTGGTGTTGTTCCTGTGGACCCCGCCGCATTTCTGGAGCCTGGCGATTGCCGGCCGCGAGGATTATCGCGCTGCCGGGATCCCCATGTTGCCCGTGGTGATCGGAGATGCACGGACGGCGCGGGTGATCTTTTCCAGCACCGTGGCGCTGGTGCTGGCTTCCCTGTTGCCGCTCGCGTTCGGTGCCGGCGTTTGGTACGCCGTTGGCGCGGCAATCGGCGGCACCCTGTTCCTGCGTCAGGCGTGGCAGCTTCGGCAGTTGCCCGATCGCTCGCGGGCGATCCGGTGTTTCCTGGCATCGCTGGTTCAGTTGTGTGTTCTGTTTGCGGGCGCCGTGCTCGATGTGATGATGCGTTGACATGTTTCGTTTTCGCGCCCTCGCGGTGACGTTGCTGATCGGTGGTTTCGCCGCAGCGACCAAGGCGCAAGTGCCCCAATCAGCTCAGCCTCGCGGGCTGGATCAATCCGAAGCGATTGCGGCGAGCCAGTCCGTGCTCGGCCAGATGCCAACCGACTTCCGGTTCATCGACACGGACGGGAATGTGCGCACACTCGCCGAGTTCCGTGGCAATCCCGTTCTCGTGAACTTTATCTACACCGGTTGTTTCGAAGTCTGCCCGACCAGTTCACGCGCCCTGCGCAAAGCCGTACTGGGGATGCGCGATCGATTCGGCGATCGGCAATTCCATGTGCTCAGCATCGGCTTCAACCAGCCCACCGACAGCCCGACGGCCATGCGCGAATTCGCCGCGCGCCAGCGCATCGACGATCGCAACTGGTCTTTCCTCGCGCCCGCGCAGGCCGATGTTGCGGCGCTTGCCGATGCCTTCGGGTTTCGATTTGCCGCAACACCGGTGGGATTCGACCACACCCTGCAAGTGAGTATTCTGGACGCCGAAGGGCGCGTGTACAGCCAGGTCTATGGTGACGCGTTTGCCGCCGACGCATTGGGTGAACCGCTGAGGCAATTGCTGGGTGGCGAGTTGATCGGCAGTACAGGCAGCCTGGGTGACCTGATCGATCGAGTTCGGATCCTGTGTTCGGTGTATGACCCGGTCACCGGCAAGTACCGCACGGATTGGGGGCTCTATCTTGAAATCGCCGGTGGGTTCACGTTCATCCTGACGATGCTGTTCCTGGCCGCGCAGGAGTGGTGGCGTCATCGCCGCCGCGGTGTGGTTCGGGCGCAGGGATGAACGCGGCAATTCACCTCGAGCGCGTGTTGCGGACCACCGTTCTGTGGCAGGCGCTGGCCAGCGTGTGCTGCGTGCTGTTCTTCTTTCTGGTGGTGAGTGGCATCTACCTCTATGTGTTTCTGGATACCTCGGTGGTCGGTGCCTTCGAGTCCATCGACCAGTTGAGCCGGCAGTCGCCGTGGACGGGTGGTCTGTTGCGCAGTATGCATCGATATGCGGCCGATGGTTTTCTGGTGCTGACCTGGCTGCATTTGTTGCGAGAGATGCTGTTGGGGCGGTTTCGTCGGCATCAGTCCTACAGTTGGTGGACCGGGTTGCCTTTGCTCGTCTTGTTGTACGTGGCGGCCATCGGCGGATTCTGGCTGAACTGGGATCAGCTTGGTCAGTTCGCCGCTGAGGCGTCAGCCGAATGGCTCGACACCCTGCCGTTCCTGACCGTGCCGTTCGCGCGCAATTTCCTGGATGCCGCGTTTGTCAGTGATCGGCTGTTTTCGCTGCTGGTGTTTGTCCATATCGGCGTGCCGTTGCTGATCGCGTTTGCACTCTGGTTCCATGTGCAGCGTTTGAATCGTCCTGCCGTGTGGCCTCGCTCGCGGGTCTGGATCGCTGTCGCCTCTGCACTGCTTGTGCTCGCTGTGGCCATGCCGGTGCTCAGTCAGGCGCCGGCGGATCCGTCGCGGGCGCTTGCGGTCGTGCCCATCGATTGGTGGTTGCTGCATTGGTTGCCGATGGCTGACTGGATCGGTGGGGGAGCCTTGTGGACTCTGTTGTCGATGCTGCTGCTGGTCCTGGTGTTGTTGCCCTGGTTTTCCGCCTTGATGCCGCGACCCGCGGCAGCGGTGGTGACGCCGGCGCAATGCAGTGGCTGCCGGCTCTGTGTGGCCGACTGCCCGTATGAAGCCATTCACCTGGCACCGCATCCGAACCTGAAACCCGGGCGCCAGATTGCCGTGGTCGATCCCGATCGATGCGCTGCCTGTGGCATCTGCGTTGGGGCATGTCCGACCGCCAGTCCGCTGTTTCCCGCGGCGCAGTTGATCAGTGGGATCGATTTGCCGGACATGCCGATCGATACCTTTCGTCGCCGTTTGGTCGCGGGCCTGTCAGCGCCGAATGCGCCGCGTCGGGTTTTGTTCGCTTGCGCACAAGCGGCAAGAACATTCGACGACGATCGGTTGCTGGTGATGCCCTTTGCGTGCGCTGCACAGATGCCGCCGACCTTCGTTGACCTGGCGCTTCGTCTGGGTGCCACCGAAGTCAGGATCAATTCCTGCAGTGCCGGCGCGTGTACGTACCGGTTGGGCGGTGACTGGGTCGCCGATCGGCTGGCGCGCAAGCGGTCACCGCGTTTGCGACGCCAGGTCCCGGCCTCGGCGTGGCGCCTGACCCAGCATGACATCGGCGCCGAGAACGAACTGTTCGACACATGGGCGAGTCGGCCACAGACGACGGAGTTGCACCAATGAAACTCGGGTGGTCAGGTTTTCTGCAAAGTCTTGTTGCCCTCGCTTTTGTGGCGCTGATCACCGTGTTTTCCCATTGGCCCGAATACAGGCGTTTGCCGCCGGAAAGCGCCGTGATCAAACTGAGCTTCAGCCAACATGGACAACGTTTGGTCGACTGTGCGGCCAAAGGGCCTGCTGAACTGGCAGTGATGACGCCGGAGCAAAGGCTTCACGTCACCCGCTGTCCACGCGAACGCTCAGCGATTCGTGTCCAGTTGTTTGTCGATGGGGTGTTGCAGGCCGACACCTCCGCGCGGTCGGCTGGTTGGTCTCAGGACGGCAAAGCCTCGATGTATCGGCGCCTGGTCGTGCCGACGGGCCAACATGAATTGACGGTACTGCTGTCCGACGATCAGCGTCGCGACGATTTTCCCTACCAAGCCCGGCGCACCGTGACTCTGCAACCGGCGGAAGTGCTGGTCATCGATTTTGATCCCGACCTGGGAGGCATCCAGTTCCCATGAATACATTTGCCATTCTTGCCCCGTTCCGGCATCGGAACCCGTCCGCTGAACATGAGCCCGTCAACGAGGCACCCGCGCTGCTGGTGGCCAGTCCGCGAGTCGTCAACCTGGCGCGTGGCTGGCTCTGGTTGGGGCTGGCGGCACTGGTCCTGTCAGGCCTCTATTCCATTCTGCTGGTGCTTGCGCGGACACCCGGGATCAACACCTTGTTGCCCGCTGGCGACTTCTTTCGGGTCGCGCTGGTGGTCCACGTCGACTTGTCGGTGCTCGTTTGGTTTGTCGCCTGCGCCGGCATGCTGTGGACTTTGAACCTGCGCGATCGCGCGCTCGGGCTTGCTCGCACTGCTTTGGCCTTGTCGACGTTCGGCACGCTGGTGATGGCTGCGGCACCGTTTGTCGCACCCGCCGCGCCGGTCATGGCGAACTACATCCCGGTGCTGGATGGCCCGGTGTTTCTGGCTGGTTTGGTGTTGTTCGGTGTGGGTGCAGCCTTGTTGACTGCACATGGACTACTGGCGGCGCCAGCATTGGGACCCGGGCTTGGCATGGAAGGTGCCATCCGCTTCGGCCTCAATGCCAGCGTGATTGCCGC
>JBEIPT010000264.1:0-5441 GCA_040376895.1 Lysobacteraceae bacterium
CGCCTGTGGTGCGATCAGTGGCTTCCACGCCTTGATCAGTTCCGGAACGACGCCGAAGATGTTGGCGACCGAAGCGCACATTCCGGGGATCGGCTACGGCTCGATGTTGTGCGAATCGTTTGTTGCAGTCATGGCGCTGATTGCCGCCTGCGCCCTCGAACCGGGTTTGTACTTTGCGATGAACAGTCCAGCGGCATTGATTGGCACCACGCCAGAGTCGGCTGCGGCGGCGGTTTCCGCCTGGGGCTTCCAGATCACACCGGAGATGCTCACGCAAACCGCAAAGGACGTTGGCGAAACCACCGTGCTGTCGCGAACGGGCGGTGCTCCGACGCTGGCCGTCGCGATGGCTCAAGTGTTCTCGGGCATGCTGGGCGGCAAGGCGATGATGGCGTTCTGGTACCACTTCGCCATTCTGTTCGAAGCGCTCTTCATACTGACCACACTCGATGCCGGAACCCGGGTCGGGCGCTTCATGATTCAGGACCTGATCGGTCGCGCCGCACCGCGGTTGGGCAATACCGGTTCATGGATCGGCAATTTGTCTGCGACCGGTCTGTGTGTCAGCGGTTGGGGCTGGTTCCTCTATCAAGGGGTCATCGATCCGGTCGGCGGTATCAACAGTCTCTGGCCCTTGTTCGGTATTGCCAATCAGATGCTGGCCGCGATGGCGCTGGTGCTGGTGTCGGTCGTGCTGATCAAGATGAAGCGCGAGCGTTACGTCTGGGTGGGCCTGTTGCCGCTGTCCTGGTTGCTCGTGTGCACGCTCACCGCCAGTTGGGAGAAGATCTTCCACACCGATGTCCGAATCGGTTTCCTGAGTCACGCTGAGAAGTTCAGCGATGCCATTGCCCGCGGTGAAGTGCTGGCGCCGGCAAAGTCATTGGCGCAGATGCACCAGATCGTGCTCAATGATTACGTCAATGCCAGTTTGTGCGCATTCTTCATGAGCCTGCTGGCGGCAGTTGCATTGCTGGGCTTGGCTGCCGGGGTCAAAGCCTGGCGAACACAGCAGGTCACCGCGCAGGAGGAAGCATGGACCTGATCAAACGGTTGTGCGAAACGCTGCGCCTGATGGTCGGTGTACCGGATTACGCGCGTTACGTGGCGCATCTCCGTATGCATCATCCGGACGAGCCGGTACCGACCGAAGGTGAGTTCGTCGCGCGCTGCCAGAAGGCCCGATACGAAGGCAGCAAGCAGTCGCGCTGTTGCTGACTTGTGCAAACCGTGCGGCCGGTCGCAATCCCCGGCCGGCTTGAACCTTAGGCTATGCCCATCGTTCCCGACAGCCGGCCAGGACAACTCACAGCCCCTAAGTGAGCGCTTGGCCCCCATCGATCAATGTCCTGGCCGGACTGTCGACTTTCGATCTCAGCCGGGTTGGCGGCTTGACCGCTGCCTTGCCATCATGGAAGCTCAAGCGTCGCCCAGACTTCAGCTTCCGGATCGATGGTCAATATCAGCCTCTTCAAGAATTTCGTGCCGCTGGGTTCGTTGCTGCCCACGGACCGTGTCGAGTTGGCGAAACATGCGCGGATCGGAAGTTATCAGCTCGGTCAAATCATCTTTTCCCGAGGTGAGGCAGCCAAGACGGTCGTCTACCTGATCAGTGGCGAAGTCGAGGTGTTCGACGGCAAAACCAATCGGATTGTCCGTGGCGATACGCCGGAGGCGCGTCAGCCGCTGGCTCAAGGTGCGCGGCGACTCGGTACGGGTACCTGCATCAAGCCAGCGCAGGTGCTCCTGGTCGATCGCGAACATCTCGACCTGATCCTCACGTGGTCGCAGACCGGCGGCGTCGAAGTCGTCGATCTGTCGCATCGACGCGAAGCGGACGAAGATCCCCAGGATTGGATGACTGCGTTGTTGCAGAACCAGGCATTCCACCGAATCCCGCCGGGCAACATCGCGCAGTTGTTCGCGTGCATGAAGGACGCTTCGTTCGCGGCCGGCGACACGATCATTCAGCAAGGTGATCGGGGTGACGCGTATTACATTCTCACCGAGGGGCGTGTGCAGGTTGTCCTGCAGAATCCAAACGGTCTTGAAGAAACCGAGCTGAATGTCCTCGGCGTCGGTCGTGGATTCGGTGAAGAAGCCCTGCTGTCGGGTAACCCGCGCAACGCCACGGTGCGTGCGCTGACCGATGTGTCGGTCATGAAGATCGAAGGCAAGGATTTCGAGCGTTTGCTGAAGGCGCCCGTGCTGAGCCTGATCACATTGGAAGACTTGAACTCCGGCGTGCAGGTCGTGGACGTTCGACTTCCCGAAGAATTTGCCGCAGGGCACGTGGCGGAGGCGATCAATCTGCCTCTGGCACACCTGCGCGAGCAGGCGGTGGCCCTCGATGCCCATCGCGCGGTCGCGGTGTACTGTGACACCGGCGCGCGTAGCGCATCCGCCACCTACCTGCTGTGTGAGCGCGGCTTTGATGCGCGCCTTGTTGCCGGCGGTGTGCCCGGCGAATTGTTGAAATCGAACTGAAGAGAACCCGAATACGATGAGCACTTTTGAAACCGTCAACGCCAAGCTGCATGCGCTCGGCGGCATGGACATCCTTTCCCGTAACGAAGTCAGTCGTCTGCGTGATGCGTCCGGCAATCTGCTGGCGCTGCTCAAGCGCTGTGCATTGGCCGTACTGACGAGCGGCGTCGAAAGCGACGATCCTCGCGCCGCAGCCGAGCGTTACCCCGACTTCGAAATCCGCATCGAACAGCAGGACCGAGGCCTGAAACTCGATCTGATCAACGCGCCGGCGCAAGCCTTCGTGGATGGGCAGATCATCCGCGGTATCCACGAACTGTTGTTTGCGGTGGTGCGCGACATTGCCTACGTCGCGTCCGACATCCAGAGCGGCCGCTTCGACCTGACCGAGTCGAACGGCATTACCAATGCCGTGTTCGAGATCCTGCGCAACGCCCGGATCCTGAAGCCCCAACTCGATCCGAATCTGGTCGTCTGCTGGGGTGGTCACTCGATTGCCCGGCACGAATACAGCTACACCAAAACCGTCGGTTACCAGTTCGGCTTGCGCGGCCTCGACATCTGCACGGGTTGCGGCCCTGGCGCAATGAAAGGCCCGATGAAGGGTGCCACGATCGGCCACGCCAAGCAGCGCATCAAGAACTCGCGTTACATCGGCATCACCGAGCCGGGAATCATCGCCGCGGAGTCGCCGAATCCGATCGTCAACCACCTGGTGATCATGCCGGATATCGAAAAGCGCCTCGAAGCGTTTGTCCGCTGTTCCCATGGCATCGTGGTGTTTCCGGGCGGAGTGGGTACGGCAGAGGAAATCCTCTATCTGCTCGGCATTCTGTTGCATGCCGAAAACGTCGACGAACCATTGCCGATGATCCTGACCGGCCCGACCCAGTCGAAAGCGTATTTCGAGCAGATCGACGCGTTCCTGAAACTGTGCCTGGGTGATGACGCCGCAAAACGTTACGAGATCATCGTCGACAATCCGGCGATGGTGGCCAAGCGTGTGCACCAGGGCATCCAGAAGGTTCGCCATCACCGCATCAGCGGTCGCGATGCCTTTTTCTACAACTGGTCGCTGAAAATCGACGAAAGCCTGCAGCGCCCGTTTGCGCCGACCCATGAAAACATGCGCAATCTGCGGATCAACCGGGACCTTCCGAAACACGAACTGGCAGCCGAACTGCGGCGCTTGTTCTCGGGCATCGTTGCCGGCAACGTCAAGGAAGAGGGCATTCGCGCAATCGAGAAGCACGGCCCGTTCGAGATTGTTGGTGAACCCGAAATCATGCGCGCGCTGGACCAGCTGCTTGCTTCGTTCGTGGAGCAGCACCGCATGAAGCTCCCTGGCGGGAGTGCCTATCAGCCTTGTTACCGGTTGGTCCGATGAGCGAACTGGCCTGGATGGTCAATCCCTGGATGGCGTTTGCGATCGGCTTGCTGATCGGCAGCTTCCTGAATGTCGTGATCCTGCGCACGCCGCCCTTGCTGGAATGGGGCTGGCGGCGCAACGCTCGCGAAATCCTGGAGTTGCCCGATGACGGGGCACCCAGGCCGCCGGGGCTGGTCCTGGCCCGATCCCATTGCATGAAATGTGGCCATGGCATCCGGTGGCATGAAAACATGCCGCTGGTGTCCTGGCTGTTCCTGCGTGGCAAGTGTTCGTCATGCAAGACACCGATCTCCATGCAGT
The DNA here is from genome assembly GCA_040376895.1 of Lysobacteraceae bacterium. Lineage (GTDB taxonomy): Bacteria > Pseudomonadota > Gammaproteobacteria > Xanthomonadales > Ahniellaceae > Ahniella. Next base: position 4,178 of record JBEIPT010000264.1, read on the forward strand.
ACCCGTTCGTCGAGTTGCTCACCGGGCTTGCCAGTGCGTATGTTGTCCATCGTTTCGGGCTCAGTATCGAAACGGCGGTCGTGCTGGTGTTCACATGGATGCTGATCGCCGCGTCGGTGATCGATTTCAACACCACCTTGCTGCCCGATGAATTCACCTTGCCGCTGATGTGGCTGGGCCTGCTGTGTGCGCTGGGCGGCATGTTCGTGTCGCCGCAGCAAGCCGTGCTGGGCGCCGCGATCGGCTATTTGTCGTTGTGGAGCATCTTCTGGCTGTTCAAGCTCAGTACCGGCAAGGAGGGCATGGGTTACGGCGATTTCAAGTTGCTGGCTGCGCTGGGCGCGTTCGTGGGTGCCAAGAGTCTGTTGCCGATTGTCCTGTTGTCGTCGTTGTTCGGTGCGGTCATCGGCGGTGCCTTCCTGTTGCTGAAGCACAAGGATCGGCAGACGCAGATTCCGTTCGGGCCTTACCTCGCTGCGGCCGGCTGGACTCAATTCATGTTCGGCCCCGAGATCCTTGCCTGGTATGAGCGCACGGTTGGCATGCCGTTGATGCCGTGAGCCGTCGCGTTTACGCCATCACCGGGGGGATCGCGTCGGGCAAAAGCGCCGCATGTGCGCGGTTCGAGCATCACGGCGTGCGGGTCTTCGACGCGGACGTGATCGCGCGTGAACTGGTTGCGCCGGGTCAGCCTGCATTGGCAGAAATAGTCGCGACGTTCGGTGCCGATGTGCTGGATGCCGACGGCCGGCTGGATCGACGTCGGATGCGCGAGCGCGTGTTCCAGGATGCAGCCGAAAAGCGCCGACTGGAGGCGATTCTGCATCCGCGCGTGCGCACCGCTTTGCGCTCGGCTGCACAGGCCAACAACGATCCCTATTGCCTGCTGGCGATTCCGCTGCTGGTTGAGAGCGGCCACTACGGTTGGGTCGACGGCGTCATTGTGGTCGACGTCTCTGAAGCCACTCAGATAGAGCGGGTGATGCGGCGTGACCGAATCGACGAGGACCTCGCACGCCAGATGCTGGCGGCGCAGAGTTCGCGTGATGCGCGTCTGGCGATTGCGACGTTCGTGCTCGACAACAACGGTACCTTGGCGGCGTTGCACGAGCAGGTGGATGTTCTGCACGCGCAATTGTCCGGCTCGCCGTAGCGCAAGAATCGGAAGTGCGGTCATTGCCCGAAGGGCGCGGCAATCTTTTGCTTGCGGGATTGCCCGAGGCAAGGACGAGATTGCCGCGTCGCTGCGCTCCTCTCCATGACG
>JBEIPT010000176.1:0-7471 GCA_040376895.1 Lysobacteraceae bacterium
CATCGCTCAACGGATAAAAGGTACTCCGGGGATAACAGGCTGATACCGCCCAAGAGTTCATATCGACGGCGGTGTTTGGCACCTCGATGTCGGCTCATCGCATCCTGGGGCTGTAGTCGGTCCCAAGGGTATGGCTGTTCGCCATTTAAAGTGGTACGCGAGCTGGGTTCAGAACGTCGTGAGACAGTTCGGTCCCTATCTGTCGTGGGCGTTGGAGGTTTGAGAGGGGCTGCTCCTAGTACGAGAGGACCGGAGTGGACGTATCTCTGGTGTTCCGGTTGTCACGCCAGTGGCACTGCCGGGTAGCTATATACGGAAGAGATAACCGCTGAAAGCATCTAAGCGGGAAACTCGCCTCAAGATGAGACCTCCCGGGACTTAAGTCCCCTAAAGGAACGATCTAGACCAGGTCGTTGATAGGCTGGGTGTGTACAACCGCAAGGTTTAGCTAACCAGTACTAATGATCCGTGCGGCTTGATCCTATAACCTCAAGACGCTTACTGTTCCCCAAACAGAGTTTGGCGGAACGCTTCCTCAACGAAGCATCCAAAGCTCCCATAAGCAGTTCAATCTGCAAACTTGTTACGTCACATCACCCCATGCGAGCACGCGCCCAAAAGGCGCGTCTCCAATCGAATCCTTGGCGGCCATAGCGGTGTGGCACCACCTGTTCCCATCCCGAACACAGAAGTGAAACGCACCTGCGCCGATGGTAGTGTGGCTTAAGCCATGCAAGAGTAGGTCACTGCCAAGGTCCTAATGCAAAACCCGACACCCGCGAAAGCGGGTGTTCGGCTGTCTGGAATCCGGAAAAATTCCTCAGTTCCGACAAAAACGAATAGGCCCTGCCGGCGACGGCGGGGCCTTTTCGTTTCTGCATACCTCAGGCAGTATTGTTTTTCCCGGAGGGCGCGATAGGATCGACAACTAGGGGCTCGGCTGGAGTCGGATTTCAGGAGGCAATCATGCGTTTGCAAGTGTCCTTGATCATCCTGTTGTGTACTGCGGCGCAGGTTCATGCCGACACCATCACCATCCGGGCCGATGAGTGGCTTCCCTACAATGGGCCCGTGAACCGCAAGCCGGCTGGTTACATGATTGAAATGGCGGACACCATTGCCGCAACTCAGGGGCACACGGTTGAATACAAGACCATGCCTTGGGATGACGCAGTCGAGTCCTCGCGAAAGGGCGACATCGATTGTGTGGTGGGTGCCCTCAAGTCCGATGCCGAAGGGTTCGCCTTTCCCGAAGAGTCATGGGGCAAAAGCCTCAATGGGCTGTTTGCCTTGACAGACACGGTGGACTGGACCTTCACCGACGTCGACTCGTTTTCCAGCATTCGTATCGCCGTGATTTCCGGCTATTCGTATTCGGAAGAAATCGACGCCTACATCGAAGCGAACAAGGACGACCCGAGCAAGGTCGTCATCGTGAACAGCACCGGCCGCGCTCTCATGAATGCCGTGTCACGTCTGGTGTCGCGCAAGGCTGATGTGATCATCGAAGATGTCAACGTTGCCGCGAGTACCTTCGCCAAGATGAACATGCAGGACCGGATGAAATCGGTGGGCGTGGTCGGCGAAGCCGAGCCGCTCTACATTGCCTGTACACCCGCAAATGCGCGCGGCAGACAATTCGCCGACATGTTCTCGGCAGGCACCGTTGAACTCCGCAGTTCAGGGAAACTCGCCGAAATCCTGGAGAAATACGGCGTTGAAGACTGGCAATAACACTGCCTGCGCGCGATGCTCAGCGTGGCTTGCCTCAGGGCGTGATCACCGGACAATCTCCGGAAACACCTGCATCTTGCTGATCTGGCTCAGTGTTGCGCGTCGCTAGTCGACGCTCTGAGTCAGCCTTCTAAACCATGAACGGCGCAGGATACTTCCTGCCGGCGCGGATTGGCCGAAAACAATCGGCCGTGCGGTAAAACGCCGCATCCTGCCCGGCATACCAACCGGGAATCCCGGACAAAGGTAATGCCCTCAACTCCAGCGGATCAACCAGGCACTCGCCCGACGAAATCCTGTTCGCCAACCAATCCATGTGCGACCGATCCGATCGATCCCCGAACATGACAACGGCCTTGCCGACCAACAACAGATGGGGCTCGAGGCAATGTTCCAGAAGGGCGTGGCCGAAGACGTGGATATCCGCACGCTCTGCCCATAATGAGCCGTCGTCACCAAAGACGGCGGGCCAATCATGGGTATTCCACGCTTCAATGAGTGATTCGGACTGAGTAACCACCACGACGCCCGCCTCGTCGAAATGGGTCAACGCCATTTGCGGCCGACTCCGTTCTTGCCCGACTCCGGCCGGAAACTCCCGCGCATAGCGCCAGTTAACGGCCGACTTCAAGGAAGTAAACCGTCGCCACATCAGGGCATTGAACAAGTCGTGCCAATTGTCCGCTCGTGTCGCAACCCGTCCTGAGCTGACGATTCGTTGCTCGTAGTGCTGCCCGTCCGACAGCAACTCAAGTGTCTGCTCGACGAACCGGATTCTTTGGCCGGTCAGCCGATGTTCGATGAGTGGCTCGCGATTGAGCGTTTCGATTGCTGGCCATTCGCAATCAAAGAGTGTCGGTTCGATCTCCAGCAGTTCACGAAGCGCCGGATGCCGGGCGGTGTCAGGCGTCAGGGATGAACGGGGTGGTGCAACAAATCGCAAGGGATCGGCCCGAGTGCTTCGTGATGGAATATCAGGCCAACTCGCCGTGCAGATCGTGATCGTCGCTGCGCAGAATCTTGACCTGAACGATGTCGCCGGGTTTCAACCGCTTTGCGCCCGACGCCACGAAGACCCGACCATCAACCTCCGGCGCGTCGGCTTTGCTGCGCCCGACAGACACACTGGGGCCAGTCTCGTCGATCAGCACATCCTGGACTGTGCCCGCCTTGAGTTTGAGTCGGCGCTTGCTGATTTTCGCCTGATGCTTCATGAACCGTGCGAGGCGATCTTCCTTGACGGCCTCCGGAACCGCATCGGGGAGATCGTTCGCCGTGGCGCCGGTCACCGGCGAATAAGCGAAGGCACCAACCCGATCCAGTTCTGCCGCGTCGAGGAAACTCAGCAGTTCCTCGAACTCCGCCTCCGTCTCGCCCGGGAATCCGACGATGAACGTGCTGCGCAGCGTCAGCTCGGGGCAAGCGCGACGCCATGCCTGAATACGCTCCAGGTTACGCTCGCTGCTGGCCGGACGTTTCATCAACTTGAGAATCCGCGGACTGGAGTGCTGCAGCGGAACATCGAGATAAGGCAGGATCTTGCCATCCGCCATCAACGGAATCAGCTCGTCGACGTGTGGATACGGATACACGTAGTGGAGCCGCGTCCACGCGCCGAGCTCGGACAACCCCTCACACAACTCAGTCATGCGGGTTCGATAACTGCGCCCGCGCCAATCTCGTGCTTCGTACTTCCGGTCCACGCCGTAGGCGCTTGTGTCCTGCGAAATCACGAGCAACTCCCGGACACCACCCTTGACGAGTCGTTCGGCCTCAACCAGCACTTCGTCAACCGGACGCGAAACCAAGTCACCGCGCATCGACGGGATGATGCAGAACGTGCACCGATGATTGCAGCCTTCGGAAATCTTGAGATAGGCGAAGTGTCGCGGGGTCAGCTTGATGCCCTGAGGGGGCACCAGATCCAAAAACGGGTCATGTTTTGGCGGCAACTGCCGATGCACGGCTTCCATCACGGTCGCATAGTCCTGCGGGCCCGAAATGGACAACACATCCGGAAACTTTTCCTGGATCAACGCCTTGCGCGCTCCGAGGCAGCCGGTGACCACCACTTTGCCATTTTCAGCCATCGCCTCGCCAATCGCATCGAGCGATTCCTCGACGGCTGCATCGATGAATCCACACGTGTTCACGACCACAACGTCCGCATCATTGTAGGTCGGGACAATTTCATAACCTTCAACCCGAAGCTGCGTCAGGATCCGCTCGGAATCGACCAACGCCTTCGGACAACCGAGACTGACGAAACCAACCTTGGGTTGTTGCATGCTCATGGGGTTTGGACCAGTCCGATACGGCCGCTCAGTATAGCGGGGCGCCCCGTCCGATATGATTCATCCGAGATGCTGAACGACCAACAGGAGTGAATCAGGCGATGGCTGATTGGATTTCGCTGAAGGCGGCCGATGGACAAACGCTGTCCGGCTGGATGAGTCGTGCCGAGGGCCGACCGTTGGGCGCCGTGGTCGTGTTGCAGGAGGTATTCGGTGTCAATCGGCACATCCGATGGGTCTGCGAGCAGTTTGCTGCCAACGGTTTCGATGCCCTTGCCCCGTGCCTGTTCGACCGAGTTGGCGGCAACGTGGACCTCGAGTACACGGAAGAGGGAATCACTGAAGGTCGACGCCGGGTAGCCGACTTGGGTTTTGAAACTGCCTTGCTCGATGTCGAGGCCGCCCAAGCGGTGCTCGCGAAAAAGACCCGGGTTGCAGTGGTCGGCTATTGCTGGGGCGGCACGCTCGCGTTTCTGGCGAACACGCGCCTGGGGCTGCCGGCAGTGTCGTATTACGGTGCGCGAAGCCTGCCGTACCTGGACGAGACTGTCAGCGCCCCCATGCTCATGCACTTTGGTCGCCATGACCCCTTGATTCCTCCGGCTTTCCACGACGCGCTGAAGTTGAAACAACCAGACGTGCCGGTCCAAATCTATGATGCCGGTCACGGGTTCAACTGCAATGAACGCGCCGACTTCCACGCTGAAAGTGCTGCGCTGGCATGGCGACGAACCTTGCGTTTTCTGCGTGACTCCTTGGCTTCGGATGATCTCCTCGCCAATGACGATACCGGCACCACATCGTTTGAACTGGATTCAAGGCTTGAGCGTGACACGCTGCCGCTGGTCGACTTGCCGTTGTGTCAGGTGCTGTTGATGAACGACTCACGTTACCCGTGGCTCATTCTGGTCCCGCGAATCGCCGGTGCCCGGGAACTCCTGGAGCTCGAGGTTGCCGACCAGCACAAGCTGATGGACGAGGTCATTCTGGCGCAGCGGGTGATCCATCAGCTGTTCGAGCCAGAGAAGTTGAATGTCGGTGCTTTGGGTAACGTCGTGTCGCAGCTGCACGTCCATGTGTTGGGACGCTTCAGCAGCGATGCGGCCTGGCCTGGCCCGGTCTGGGGCCAGGGCAGTCCGGTCCCCTACGCCCCCGGAGTTGCCAACGCGCTCGCCAAAACCCTGGTGCAGGCGCTGACGACACCGGGTCCGGAGTGATAGCCTAAAGCGGCCCGATCAGCGGCGAGTCAAGCGGAAAAGCCCGTGAGTTTCTTTGGTGTATTCAATCGTTGGTTCAAGAAAGAAGACGATGACGCCGTCAACCGTCGCGAAAAGCCGCGGGTCAACGCGCCTCAGGGCACGCGTGTCCTGATCATCGACGATTCGACCACGATCCAGGCGGTCCTGCGCAAGCTGCTCACCCAGAATGGCTACGAAGTTCTCGAAGCGCTGGACGCCGAAAAGGGCCTGGAATTGGCCAAACAAACGGCGCCGCACCTGATCTTCCTCGACATCATCCTGCCCGGCATGAACGGGTTCGCAGCGCTCCGTCTCTTGCGCCGTGAAGCGACCACGAAGGAAACGCCGATCATCATGATGAGTGGCAACGAGCAGGCGACCGAACAGTTCTATGCGCAGCGAATCGGTGCCGACGACTTCATGAAGAAGCCGTTTTCGCGCGCCGAACTGTTCGCGCGGATCGAGCGGCGGCTGGACGCAAACCTGATTCCTCGCCGGACAGCTGTAGCGGCAGTGGAAGAGAACACCGGGCCGATTGGCTGAGCGGCGCGACTCCGCGTCCGACTACAGTTGCCAAGTTGTCCGGCAACGCCATGAACCGATCGCGTAACCTGCAACACCCGAGTCGAAGGGGAAAACCGCATGGAGCGCTTGCTCGAGCTGGTCAAAACCACTGACAGCATTTCCGCCGCGAAGGCGCTGGCCGAGAGCACCGATCTCGAAGCTGCGCAGATTCTGGCCGCGATCAATCCCGGATTCGCGATCGAGATACTTGAACAGATTCCCGAGGAGCGGCGCCCACTGATTGCCGCCGCGGCACCAAATGGCATCGGACAACTCTGGTTGAATGACCGTCAGTTCGAAGAGGGAACCGTCGGCCGGCTGATGGAGCGGCCGCTGGCGGTATTCCGGCCGGAAGCAACCATCTCCGAAGTCATTGATGCGTTGCGCGAAATCATCAAGAAAACGTTCGTCGTCTACGTCTTCGTGACCGAATCGGATGGTCGGCTGGTCGGTGTTGTCGCATTTCGCGAGCTGCTGTTTGCCGCAAAAGAGCAGACACTCGCTGCCGTGATGATCCGCAACCCGTTTGCTCTGGGCCCGAATGCGCAACTGGTCGATGCCATGCGTGAAGTCGTCACGCGGCACTATCCGGCATATCCGGTTGTCGATGAACAAGGCCGGCTCGTTGGCAGTGTCCGTGGGCAGGTCATGTTCGAACAACAGGCTTTCGAGATCTCCGCCCAGGCCGGTTCCATGGTCGGTGTCGAAAAAGAGGAGCGTTTGGCGACGCCATGGTTGCAGGCGTTCAAGTTCCGTCACCCCTGGTTGCAGCTCAATCTGGTCACCGCGTTCATCGCCGCCGGTGTCGTCGGTATTTTCCAGCAAGCGATCAACGAAATCGTGCTGCTCGCCGTGTTCCTGCCAGTTCTGGCCGGACAATGCGGCAACACCGGCTGTCAGGCACTGGCGGTCACGCTGCGTGGCATGACCCTAGGTGAACTCAAACCAGGCCAGTCCAAACGACTGCTGTTCAAGGAAGTCTGGCTTGGCTGGTGGAATGGTCTGATTGTCGGTGTTGTGGCCGGCACCGGCATGTACCTCATGGCCAACTGGCAAGAAAACCCGAACGCTCTGTTGCTCGCGGGCATCACCGTTGTATCGATGGCGACCAGTTGCGCACTGTCCGGAGCGGCCGGATCCATGATCCCGATGACCATGAAGCGACTCGGTGCCGACCCGGCAACAGCCTCAAGCATCTTCCTGACCACGGCGACCGACGTGGTCAGCATGGGTGTCTTCCTCGGCCTGGCGACCTGGCTGGTGCTCGGTGGCTGAATGGTTTTCGGCAGTCGGCCGCGGCGAGTTGTTCTCGCTCGCGGCGGCGGCCACGTGGGGCATCGGCGTCATCATCTACCGGAAGCTCGGTGCCCGCCTTCCGCCACTTCAGCTGAACCTGCTCAAGAATCTGATCGTGCTGGGATTGATCGTGCCAGTTGCGTACTTGGTGGATCGCCATGGCCTGCAGTCTCTGGGTGCGCGGGACCTCCTGATCGTCTGTGCCAGCGGCGTGCTCGGCATCGGGCTGGCAGACACCCTTTACTTCCGTGCGCTCAATGAACTCGGTGCGGCCCGAACCGGCATCATCGGCAATCTCTACAGCCCCTTCGTGATCGGCCTGTCGTTCCTGTTTCTCGACGAGCG
>JBEIPT010000356.1:0-4061 GCA_040376895.1 Lysobacteraceae bacterium
CGACCGATCAGGTTTGGGAAGGTGCGCGGGGTCTGGAATGGACGGTTTCGTCGCCCGCGCCTTACCACAGCTTCACGGTGCCGCCAGTCATCGATGACACCAAACTCGCGCACGGCGACGTGGCGCATTGATCATCATGAACGAACTTGAGCTGCGCCAGCGCAAGGCCCGACGCACCGCCCTTTTGGTCGGGCTTGTGGCGTTGGGCATTTACAGCATGTTCTGGATCGGCGGCGTGTTCAACGCATGAACACGTCGACGCTCGCCGAACGTAATCGTCGGGTCCTCAAGTGGGGCCTGCTGGGTACCGTGCTGGCGTTCGGCTTCGGCTGGGCGCTGGTACCGTTCTACGATGTGTTCTGTGAGCAGATTCTGGGCATCAAGCCGAAGTCGGTTGCGGTTGCGGCACCGCTGTGCGCAGACGGTGCCGTGTCGCGCAAGGTCCGCATCGAGTTCGACACCAGTGTCGATGCCAACCTGCCGTGGGAACTCGAGACCGGCAAGAGCTCCATGGTCGTCGATACCTGCAAACCTGCCGAAGCCTTGTTCGTGGCACGCAACCTGGGTCCGTTCGGCATGAGCGGCCAGGCAATCTTTACCACCGCGCCCGGTGAGTCGGCGGCCTACCTGGCCAAGACCGAGTGTTTCTGTTTCACGGAACAGCATCTCGAATCCGGCCAGTCGCGCGAGATGCCGGTGCGTTTCATGATCAACGACCAGTTGCCGGCGCACATCAACACCATCACGTTCCGTTACGTCTTCAATCCTGTGTCCCGTTATGCCGGCCCTGAGCCGACAGTGCGGATACCGCAATCCTGATCCGGGGAATCCCATGGCCCAAACCGACACCCACGACCCGAACATTTATTACGTGCCGCATGGCAGCCGCTGGCCAATCGTTGCCACGATCGGTCTGTTCGCGACCATGGTTGGCGCATCACTCACGCTGAACCACAACAGCCTCGGCAAGCCGGTTCTGTGGGCGGGTCTGGCCATCATGGTGCTGATGCTGTTCGGCTGGTTCGGTGATGTCATCCGCGAATCGGTGAAGGGTTTCTACAACCGCCAGGTCGATGTCAGCTTCCGCATGGGCATGATCTGGTTCATCTTCTCCGAAGTCATGTTCTTCGCGGCGTTCTTCGGAGCACTGTTCTACACGCGCATGTTCAGTGTGCCGTGGCTTGCGGGTGAAGGTAGCGGCGAACTGACGAATCAGTTCCTGTATCCGGGTTTTGCGGCCGCATGGCCGACCAACGGCCCCGGAAATGTCGGCGGTGCATTCCAGACGATTCCGGCCTGGGGCTTGCCTCTGCTCAACACGCTGATCCTGCTGGCGTCCGGCATCACGATCACGATCGCGCATCACGCACTCATCGCCGGTCAGCGCACCAAGCTGCTCGTGTGGCTGGGTGCCACGGTCGCACTCGGCACACTGTTCCTCTATTACCAAGGCGTCGAGTACTACCACGCCTATCACGAACTCGGCCTGACGCTGGGTTCGGGCATCTACGGCAGCACGTTCTTCATGCTCACCGGCTTCCACGGCATGCACGTGACGCTCGGTACCATCATGTTGGCGGTGATCTGGTTCCGTTGTGCGAAGGGTCATTTCAGCAAGGACAACCATTTCGGATTCGAAGCGGTTGCCTGGTACTGGCACTTCGTCGACGTGGTGTGGCTCGGTCTGTTCCTGTTTGTCTACGTGCTGTAAGCCAGACAGGACGATTCAACCGCACTGAACGGAAAACCCCGCGCCTGGCGCGGGGTTTTTGTTTTGCCTGTCTTGCTCGCAAAGGCCAGAGCTTGAGCGTTCCCGCCCGGAGCCTTGGTCAATCGCGCTGGCGGACCGTCATTCATGCGCCGGCGAGCGCTCGGGTAGACTAAGCCCATCGAAAGACCGGAATCAGGGGCTTGCGCTTCAATGCACTTCCTATTGATGTTTTTGATCGTGGCGACGGCGATCTTCGGACTCGTTGGTCTGCTGTCTTCCCGGGGCTCCGGCGGCGCGCCGGCCAGTGCACACCTTCCCGAGTACACCGGGATTTTGTCTGGTTTGTCGTTCCTCGCGAACGGAAAACTCTTTCGCAAGCACGCCGGTGATTCGGGCACCCAGGAAATCAACAGCCAGTTTGTCCAGGCCATCGAAGATCGCCAGGCCCGAAGTGACGAACTCAATGCATGGAAAGAGGGTACGTCGTTCGCCATTTCGATGAACGGGGCCATGAAAGGCAAAGGCACACGCAGCCTCTCGTTTGCGAGTGCAACCTATCGGGATGCAGGTCATCTTCTGTACGCCCTTCAGGACCAAAGTGCAGGTGGGTTGTTTGAGCTCGATCTGTCGACGGGCACGGAAAAGCGGCTGCTGCACCGGCAGAGGCTGAACATCGACGGGCTCCGTTTGCATTCCGACCCGGGATTCCTGTTGTGCAGTCAAAGAGCGCCGAACGGCATTGCCAATGTTTCGATGCTGAATCTGGAAACACTCGAACTGCGCGAACTCACGCGCGGCGAAACCTCGGATCTTTGGCCGTGTGCCGTGCCCGGTGCACGGAATTCGCTGGTGTTCCAGTCGTCGGGTATTGCCCGGGGACCACACGGCCAGGCCATGGCTTTTGGTCCATCGTCCATCCAGCTGCTGGATATCGATCGAGGCGAACTGACGACGGTGCTTGAAAATCCCGAACTGGATTTTCTGCAGCCGAGGGTGGCACCAACCGGCGAGCTGCTTTACTTGCAGAGGCCCTATGAAGGCCAACAGTACTCAACCGGCAAGGCGGCGACCGATATTCTGCTGATGCCATTCCGGCTGTTGCGCGCACTGTTCCACTACCTCAACTTCTTTTCGCTGATGTACTCGCGCAAGCCACTGACGAGCGCTTCAGGCCCGCAGTTCGACCAGGATGCCAAATCCATCATCGTCCAGGGTAAACGACTGGAAGCCGAGGCGGCATTGAAGCGTGGTACTCAGATGTTCGGTGTTCCGGCGCTGGCACCAGCCAGTTGGCAACTGTTCGAACGTGACCAACAAGGGCGGACGCGGCTGCTCGCGCAGCATGTCGTCGCGTTTGATGTCGCGAAAGACGGCACCATCCTCTACAGCAACGGCTTCGGTGTGTTCGCGCTGCGATCAGGCTATCGCCCGCAGTTGGTATTGAAGGATCACCTGATCGGTGATGTGCAGATACGCCCGGAGTAATTGGCCGGCAAAATCGATGCGGGTGCTTTGATCGATACGGCGCCCTCCTTCCGTGTAGATCAATGGGCCACGAGTGTGGCATCGCCGTGACAGGGGCGTCCTGTCTCCGAATGGAGTATCCCGATGATCAGCAGCCTCGTTTTGATGTGGTCCATGTTTGCCGTGAACCTGAATGTGACGTCCCCGGAGCCGCAAGCAGAGATCAGTCAGAACTGTCAGGAATTCGAGGCAGTGCTTGGTGTTGCCGATCAAAACCCGTAATGACTGAGTTCGGCCAGGACGCGACACCGGCAGGATGCTGTTCAACAGCCTGCTAGAATCACGCACTCCAAGCTTGCCGATGGCTTCGAATGTATGCGATCCAGTGATGACGGAAACCCGGGCGCCCTGACAGACGCGACGAGTCCTGCGCGCTATGTGGTGATCTTCCGCGCCACCATTGCCCAACTCGACGACACCTACGGTGCCATGGCGGGTCGCCTTCGCGAGCGTGCACTGTCGGAGTTTGGCTGCGTCGCCTTCCACGGATTGACGGAAGGTGATCGGGAAGTGGCGTTGTCGTATTGGCCCAGTCTGGAAGCGATCCGCATCTGGCAACAGGATCCCGAACATCGTGAGGCACAGGCTCTGGGGCAGACGCGTTGGTACTCGGAGTACAGCGTGGAAGTGTGCGAGATCGGGCGGCACTATTCGGGTGGGAAGTAACAGGGCGTGCTGCTTCGACGGTTTCGTGATGCCACTGCACCATTGACCCAAGAACACAAAGCCGTCATTGCGAGATTCGTGTATTCCCGGAAAGCGGCATGCTTCGTTCGGGCCTCGATGACGCTTCCTCGCGGCTGAAGCCGCTCCCACAGTTGGGTGC
>JBEIPT010000218.1:0-6572 GCA_040376895.1 Lysobacteraceae bacterium
CACTGCAACCCCCATCGGTGCACCTCACACAGTTGTCGGTTCTGGGCAAACCTTTGAGTGTTGCCGATCGAGATCCCTTGCTGCCCAGACTGGAAAGCGCTCCAACCTTCGTCGAGCACATTTTGCTGGGCGCACGACACAACATGCTCGAACTGGAATTTGCCGCGCCGGATTTCGACCAGCCTCGATTGCTGCGATTCGAATACCAGTTGAAAGGATTCGACGAACAATGGATCGAGCTTGGAACAAGACGATTCGTGAGCTTCACGAATCTGGCCCCAGGCCAGTATCAACTCTCCATCCGTGCGCGCAACCGATTTGGCGAAGCCAGTCTGCAACCGGCGTCCCTGGCGATCGAAGTCACGCCACCGATCCATGCCACGTGGTGGTTTCGAACCATCGTCGTGCTCACGGCGATGGGCCTGACCTGGGGCATCTTCTATTGGCGAACGCAGGATCTGCGACGCCAACGGGTCCGACTGGAGCGCGAAGTCGCGCGCCGCACCGACGAAGTGCGCAACCAGAACCGCCAACTCGCCGATCAGCGCACGGAACTCGAGCGCGCCAACCAGGAACTGTTCCAATTGTCGAACCGGGATCCGCTGACCGGTGCATACAACCGGCGATACATCCAGGAACGACTCGCACGTGCGGTAGCCAGCGGGAGCGGCACGGCGATTGCCATTCTCGACATCGACTGGTTCAAACGGATCAACGATCGCTGCGGGCATCTCGCAGGCGACGACTGCCTGCGCCACACCGTCGCGTGCATGAGTGAAGTTCTCGGTGACCAGGCCGAATTTGCGCGTTGGGGTGGAGAGGAGTTCCTCATGGTGTTCGAGCAGAAGCCTGCCGCCCAAGTGGCTACTCTGCTCGAAGCACTGCGAGAACGGATTGCCGGCAGCCCGGCACTCGCCGACAAACAGGACGTGGCACTGACCGTCAGTATCGGTTGGTTCCAGACGCCGACCAACCGCATCGTGCCACTTGCCGAACAGGTCCGGCAAGCTGATGAAGCGCTCTACCGCGCGAAGCACGAAGGCCGCAACAGAGTGATCGGTGCAGCGGGTGCCGCATAGGCTGGACTGAGCAAACCGCAGGCCGGCCTCCACTCTGATTCACTGGGTTCGAAGGTCGATCCACTCGCGACGGAACGTCATGTGCGAATCCTCGCCGTCAAAGATACGCGCTGCCTTGTGGCCCGCATAAACTGCCGCAGCAACGGTGGCCGGCGCCAAGGCATCTCCGAGGCAGCTCACTTCGAGCACGCCATGATCAGCCCAACTCGGCTCTGCAGCCTGAAGCGCCTGATACAACTGATCACTGCTGTCACGCATGGTCACCGGAACGACGTTCGCCACTTCGACCCGCTCGATCCGTCCGCTGTATATGCATGCCAGATCCACCACCCGACCGTCGCTCGCAACGCGCATTCCTGCCCATTCGCGTGCACACAGAATCCGCACGCCCAGTTCCATCAACCGCGACTGGATCCGCGATTGCTCCATCGTCTGCTCGGTCCACTCCGACACCTTTGCGGCAGGTGTTGCATAAGTCACCTCGACGCCTGACCGCGCCAACTGTTCGGCGAGCGCTCCGGCCATGAAGTAATGATCGTCGTCATAAACAAGCACAGGACCACTCGGCATCTCACCACGCAACAACTGGTCGGGCGAAAGCACCGCGGGATCAACTGGATCGATCATCGGTGCGCGGTGTGTCCGACCCAGCCCGTCCTTGCGCCAGCGCGCACCAGTGGCAACAAAAATCGCCGACGCACCGGAGACGAGTGCCTCGTCGACGCCGACCTGATTGCCGGGCAGCACCATCACATTGCTCATGCGCTGAATTTGCTGCAAGCGATAGTCGACCACACGAAACCAACTTGCCAGACCCGGCAGCCGGCTTTCGAAACGCAGGCGACCGCCGAGTTGGTCGTCGGCCTCGCACAACATCACTTCATAACCACGCTGACCCAGTGCGCGCGTGAGCTCAAGCCCGGTTGGACCGGCACCCACGACCAGCATGGAGCGATCACTCCGTTTGCCGGGCATTTGTTCCGGATGCCAACCGCGGCGCCACTCTTCGCCCATGGTCGGATTCTGCGTACATCGGATCGGCACACAATCGTTGTCACCGGTGACGCAGATATTGCAGCCGATGCACTCGCGAATGTCTTCGAGTCTGCCCTGCTCGATCTTGTGCGGCAGGAACGGATCGGCAATCGACGGACGCGCCGCGCCGATCAAGTCCATCACGCCGGACTTGATCACGCGCACCATCGCATCCGGTGAGGTGTAACGACCGACGCCGACAACCGGCTTGGTGGTCAACGACTTCACAGCCGCGATGTACGGCTCCTGGAACCCTTCGGGAGAAAACCGCGCGGTCTGGCTGTCGTTGCTCCAATCGGCAATGTTCACGTCCCACAGATCCGGCAGCTCGGCCAGCATTCCGATGACATCCCGGCCTTCATTGTCGAACGTCAGACCGAGCGGACCGAGCAACTGGTCGACGGCAAGGCGCACCACCACACCACACCGATCACCCACTGCATCCTTCGTATCCTCGATCAACTCACGCAGAAGGCGCACCCGGTTTTCCAGGCTGCCACCGTATTCGTCAGTGCGCCGATTGGTTCGCCGGGACAGGAAATGCATCGGCATTCCCAGATCATGTCCGGCATACACGTAGATCAAGTCGAAGCCGGCATCCCGCGAACGGATCGCTGCCTGCCGGTGCCAAAGCCGTACGTTCGCAATGTCGCGCTTGGTCGCCGTCCGAGCCTGAATCGGGTCACGACTGCGGACAGGCAAGGCAGACGGGGCGATCGGCACTTCACGGCTATACCGGTTCGGTGTCGCGTAGCCGTTGAACATCAACTCGATGCCAGCCAGCGCGCCATGCTCGTGAACTGCGTCGGTCATCAGACGCAAGGCAGGAATGTCGCGGTCTTCCCAGATTCGTCCCTCGTGGTGCGGGGCAATCTCGGAAAGTGGCGAAATCTCCACTTCCTCGGTGCACACCACACCCCACCCACCCTCGGCCTTGATCCCGCGCATCCGCGCAAGGGTTTGTGGGTAGACATGACCCATGCCGTTGCAATGCGGCACCTGATAAAAGCGGTTCTTCGTCCGGACAGGCCCGATCTGGACCGGCTCGAACAGAATGTCGTAACGGGGATCGCGCATGGGAACTCTTGCCTGGATGATTCAGGCCGACACGCTAGTGCCAGCCGAGACGCGCGGCAAGTCTCTTGATGGTTGCTTTGCCGAGCATGGTGTAGAGTACCCGCGGTCTGCGGACGGGTCGGGGTCCCCAAATGCCTGGTGTTGCCACCGACATGAATCGGTTCAGACAGACCAGAGTCAGTCCCCTTGGGCATCTGAAAATTGTTTCCTGAAGATTTTGTTCGCCTTGACTCCCAAATCAAACGCCTTGACCCATGCGCATCCAATTCTTGATCCAACCGGCAATCGCCCTGATTCTCTTGCTCGCGTCCTCGGCGATTGACGCACAGACGATCTACAAGTGGGTTGACGCAAACGGTCGCGTCCAATACACGCAGACTCCACCTCCTTCTGGAACCCGCGCCAGCACACAAGACATGGGCAAGCCAGAGGCGAACCCGGAGCGCGCGCGCTATTGCGAGGCTATCCGCAAGATTGCCATTGAGATCGACGGGTATCGGGCAAGCGGCGCACCTTTGTCCGCAATTGACGGACACCTCGCCACCCTCGAAGCCGAGTATTCGGTCAATGTCAGCCTCATTGCCATGCGGGAAGTCGCCAGTTACGTGTATGGAACTGGCACGCCCGGCAGATATGACCGGGACATACCGACACGTGTGTTCAATGCCTGTATTGGCGGATCGTTCGGGAAGTTCGCAATGAAATCCGGCAACTCGTCCACGCGCAAGTCGCCGGACGCCCCCGCTGGTGAAGGCGCAAAATCAGGCACTGGCTGGGTAACGGCTGGAAAAGTCGCCACGAACTATCACGTCATTCGCGGCTCCAGCAATGTCCGTGTCGTACTCCACGATGGCCGTACCCTGAAAGCCACCACCGAGTCGGTTGATGCCAAGAACGATGTGGCGGTTCTTGCGGTTTCGGGGACCTTGCCTGCGGGCATTCCACTGGCCGAGAAGGAAGCCGGCATGGGCGCGAACGTGTTCACGCTCGGATTCCCCCATACCGACATCATGGGCCATAACGCAAAGCTGGCGACCGGCATCGTCAGCGCCACCACGGGCATGGGCGACGACCCGAGGTTCTACCAGATTTCAGTGCCCGTCCAGAGCGGCAATAGTGGTGGACCGCTGGTGGGCAGTGACGGACGGGTCGTTGCGTTGGTCACGGCAAAGCTGTCTGCCACAGAGGTCTTCGAACAAACGGGAGACCTTCCGCAAAACGTGAACTACGCCATCAAAGTCACCTATCTGAAGCCGCTGCTGGGAATTGGGGCTGCAAAGGACCTTCCGCTGAAGCCCGGAAGCGATCTGGAGTCGCTGGCGAGCCAAATCACACCTGCAGTGGTTCGAGTCATCGCCGAGTGAACCGGTCATCAGGGTGGCATGTAGCGCCCCGCAGACAGGCCACACGATCCGAATCGCTCGATTCACGTTGACCACTCGGGAAAGTTGCCGCGCCCTTCGCATTCGGATCATTTGCTCACCATTTGGCCGGTGCTTGACCCCCGCTCCGGTGCGCGCCATGCTGACATGCTTTGATCCAGCCGATTGCCTGCCATGAGCCGTTATAACGCCTCCGATATTGAAGTCCTGTCCGGCCTCGACCCGGTCAAACGCCGGCCGGGCATGTACACCGACACCCAGCGCCCGAACCATCTGGCGCAGGAAGTGATCGACAACTCGGTCGACGAGGCACTGGGCGGGCACGCCCGAATCGTCGATGTGACAGTGTTCAACGACGGCTCGGTCGAGGTGATCGACGATGGTCGCGGCATGCCGGTCGACATCCATCCGGAAGAAGGCATTCCAGGCGTCGAACTGATCCTCACGCGCCTTCACGCCGGCGGCAAGTTCTCGAACCGCAATTACGAGTTCTCCGGCGGCCTGCATGGTGTGGGCGTGTCGGTCGTCAATGCGCTGTCGAAGCGCGTCGAAGTGAAGATCCAGCGTGACGGCAACATCTACCAGATGGATTTTGCCGACGGCGATCGTGTTGGTGGGTTGCGGGTCATCGGCACTTGCCCGAAGAAGCACACCGGCACGCGCGTCCGGTTCTGGCCAGACCCGAAGTACTTCGATTCACCCAAGATCTCCATGCCGCGCCTGCGCCACGTTTTGCGGGCGAAGGCCGTGTTGTGCCCGGGACTCAAGGTCAAGCTGTTCGACGAAGGCGCAAACGAGCGCCACGAGTGGTATTACGAGGATGGTTTGGCCGATTACCTTCGCGCCATGCTCCAGGGCCAGGAAATGTTGCCGCCCGATGTATTCGTCGGTGGTCAGAAGAAGGATTCCGAAGCCGCGGACTGCGCGGTAGTCTGGACCCCGGAAGGCGAACTGGTTCAGGAAAGTTACGTCAACCTGATCCCCACGGTCCAGCACGGCACACACGCGAATGGTCTGCGCACGGGCCTGACCGAAGCGCTGCGCGAGTTCTGCGACTTCCGCAACCTGCTGCCGCGTGGCGTGAAACTGGCCCCGGAAGATGTCTGGGATCGTCTGAGTTTTGTTCTCTCGTACAAGTCACAGGATCCGCAGTTCTCCGGCCAGACCAAGGAACGTTTGAGTTCGCGCGGCGCTGCGGGTTTTGTCGAATCAATCGTGCACGATGCGTTTTCGCTGTGGCTGAATCAGCACACCGATCTCGGCGAGCGGATTGCGCAACTCGCGATCGAGCGCGCTCAAGCCCGTCTGAAGCAAGAGAAGGTGGTCGTCCGCAAGAAGATCACCCAGGGCCCGGCACTGCCCGGCAAGCTGGCCGACTGCATTTCGCAGGATCTGTCGCGTACCGAATTGTTCCTGGTCGAAGGTGACTCCGCCGGCGGCTCGGCCAAACAGGCTCGCGACAAGGATTTCCAGGCGATCCTGCCGCTGCGTGGCAAGATCCTGAACACGTGGGAAGTGGAATCGAGCGGTGTACTCGCGTCAAACGAAGTCCACGATCTGGCGGTTGCGATCGGCTGTGATCCGGGCTCGGAGAAGATGGACGGCCTGCGCTACGGCAAGATCGTCATCCTTGCCGATGCCGATTCCGACGGCCTGCACATCGGCACCTTGCTGACTGCCCTGTTCCTGCGTCATTTCCCGGTGCTCGTGCGTGCCGGACATATCTTCGTGGCAATGCCGCCGCTGTTTCGTGTCGACGTGGGCAAACAGGTGTTCTACGCGCTCGATGAAGAAGAGAAGCGCCTGCTGCTCGAAAAGATCGAACGCGAAAAGATCCGCGGTCAGGTCAACGTCACGCGCTTCAAGGGCCTGGGTGAAATGAACCCTTCACAATTGCGTGAATCGACGATCTTTCCGGACACGCGTCGACTGGTGCAGTTGACGATGGACGACCCCGAAGCCACGCGCAAGCTGATGGACATGCTGCTCGCAAAGAAGC
>JBEIPT010000024.1:0-18057 GCA_040376895.1 Lysobacteraceae bacterium
AGCAGTGACACCGGCGTTTCTTCGATGATCTGGTGCTAAACTTCACCCAACAACTTGGTCACCCGGACCAAGGCAAAGTCGCCAGTCATGCCGTCTTACTTGACCGCACCGGAAATCAGTTCGACCTTTAAGAAAAATCCTTCATCCAGGCCAGTCAGCTTGATTTGGCAAGTCGTGGTGACGCTGGGGCCCGCGACGACGTCAACGCGTCCGAGTTCGTCGCAGCTCTGCAATCCACTTTTGGCTTCACTGACAGCAGATACGATCGGCGCCTGTTCAGTCGCTTTGGGGGCCGATGTTTCATCTGTCCTGGACGAACAGGCGGTCGCAGCAAAAAGCACGAAGGTGAGGCCGCTGGCGAACACGTAATGGTTCCGTTTCATGATTAGTTCCACTGGGCTGTTTGGGATTTCGGAAGCGTATCTGTCTCCGACAGGCAAGACTTGATTCTCGCCCCGCGGACACTTGCTTGAATTGAATGGGTCAAAGGTTTCCGCTCGGATCGACGATCAATATCTGCAGATCCCTGTCCGGTGTGAAGTTCTTCTTCTCGACGACAAAAGTCGTAGGTCCGGTTTTTTTCACCCCGTCGATACACAGCGAGATGATGTTTCCGGGTTTTCCTTTGTCGAGCGTCAGCGTGAACGTGCCGATTGGACCTGCCCAACTGTTCGCCGTTCGCAAGACATAGTCGATTCTGTATGAGGTGCCGTACTGCTGCGACTCATCGCCTCCGGGGCCCTTCAGCGCTCTGGCCATGCCCTTCGACGTAGCGTCGTCGATGCAGTACTGGCCGATCAGTTCGCGTTCGTACTCGGGCGGGTGAGTCCACACGAAAAGCCCTCCGGGCGGACGGTTCGTGTACGAATGGCTGATCCGTACCTCCGCACCCGCCGGAAACGTCTGGGTCCAGTGGTAGCGCGTCACCATCGACCACTTGCCCAGAGCTTCCGGCTCAACGTCCTGCCCCGCTTCAGCTTCCATGTAATCAGCGAGCCCAGCCGACTTGATGGCTGCCTGATCCTCTGGCGACAGCGCCAGGAGCTGTTTGCCAATCGATTCCCAATCGAGCGTGAGCGGCAGGCCAAAACGCTTGAGCTCGGCCGTCACGTCGCGACCCGGGGTGTCGTATTGCTCCGCGAGTGGGCGATTTTCCTCCCACGGTTCTTCAATCACGGCAATCTTGTCGATCGTCACCCGGACCGGCTTGCCGTCAACGATCGCGGTGAAGTCAACGATGTCGGGCTTGTTCAGGTCATCGGGCAGATTCATCGACCGAACCCACCCATCCCAAACGGCCACCGGTGGCAACGGGAAAATCACCTCACCCGTCACATCGGACTCAGAGTTGTTTCGGAAGACATAGTCGACCTTGACCTTGTCGATCCCGATGAAGAGTTTCTCTTCGACCATCTCGACTGATTCGGTCTGGTCAAACTTCAGGCCAGTCGCCGAAAGTCCGCCGAATCCGTCATTCGCCAAGGCTGGCATGGCTGCCCCCAAAACGAGGGCCAAGGCAAAACCATTTCTCATACCATCATCCTGCTGTACGGGTTCACCATGTAACCGTGAATACGGTGGCCGTGCAAGCCAATCGCAATGCAGCATTTCACGTTCGGAGCCCGTGCGGGCCGTGCTTACGTTGGAAGACAAGCTACCCCAACCAGAACATCAGTGAATACGTGATTGGTCTGCCCTGCGAATCCCGTAGCACACCAACTCCTTGCCGCGGAATGGCGTGTCCTTGGTCATGCGCATGCTCTCTTGTTTCGTAGGGTAATCTTTCGACATCGACCACGGAAACACACCAGCCCCACATCGACACATGCGATCCATTTACTTCATCAATCCAGCAACTGTCACGCCGTTCGCCGTTGCGATTCCAGCGGCGGTTGCGTTGGCCATCGCCGATGGATTGGATTCGTTGCTGCCTGCATTGGGCATTGGCTTCATGGTTGGCTTGGGCTTCACGATCGTCTGGCTACCGATCGCGGGCACAGTGCTGGTTCGCCTCCCCGGGAGCAGATTTTCACCACTGGTACTTGGCGTGGGTTGTATCGCAACCGCGTTGGCTTTCTGTGGTTTCGGCATCCTGGCCCAAGAGATCGTCCCTCAGCTCGGTGCAGGGGTGCCCAAGTGGCTCTCTGTGGGTCGATTTGCGCTCAGCGGAGCCTACTTCGGAGTGATCGCAACGCTGTGCCTTTACGTTGATCGGGATTTCCGCTCGCCTGCACGGGACTGAGTGCATTGGGAAGAATGCAGAGCTGCGAAAACCGCCCGTTCAGCCGTGTTGCCGTCGCTCCCTCGTCACGCTTGATGCACTCATGAAGGGATCCCACTATCCCATCGGGGGAGGGCCTGCACGGTTTGGACAACGTCGCATCGCGGCTGACGCCGCTCCCACAGTTGGTCGCGCGTAAGGCGAGCCGCACGTTCCGATCTCTGTGGGTCGCTCCCACAGAAGTTTGAGCTTTTGGCTGGAACGACGTGGGTTTCGGAACTTCTGGATATCGTTTTCACGGATAATCATCTCGCGCGCGCGTACTTCTTCTATGGATCGGATGCCAAACATGCTTACCCAAGCCAGCAAATTCCTCAGCCTGCTCCTCCGACACGATCCTGGAGCGATCGGTCTGGAGTTGAGTTCAGAGGGTTGGGCAAGCGTTGCCGATCTGATTCGACTCACGAAGGGCCAGCGAGTTGCATTCACTCGCGAGCTCATCACCGAACTGGTCCGCACCAGCGACAAGCGGCGATTCGTGCTCTCCGACGACGGCGAGTTTGTTCGCGCCAACCAGGGACATTCGATCAAGGTTGATCTCGGACTTGCGCCACAGTGCCCACCCGATGTGCTTTACCACGGCACAGCATCGAGATTTCTGGATTCCATTCTGGCCAATGGCTTGCTCAAGCAGGACCGGCAGCACGTTCACCTTTCCAGGGACACGGATACGGCACTGGCGGTAGGCCGTCGGCATGGGAGCCCGGTCATCCTGCTTGTCGATGCTCGCGGGATGCACGAGCTGGGTCTGTTGTTCTACTTGTCCGAAAATGGCGTGTGGCTCACCGATGCCGTCCCCACCCGCTTCATTTCGAAAGTTTGAGACCCAAAGCGAGTCAGTCACGGCACGTGCAGGCTGTGGGCTGACGAAGGAAGCACAGCTGTTTGCGGCAAGGCATCAACAAACACGATGTGGGCGCGTCCTGCGAACACGCCCTTTCCATCCATTCAAAGCTTGACGCGAGCAGCGCTTCGCTCAGCGCCAGCCTGAATTTCACTCGGGGAAGTCGAACCACTCTTCGTTGTCGGTGATGCCGACTTGTTCGAACCACTCGGGGCCGAGTTCACTCTTCAATGGACCACTACACGGCAGGTTCGCGACCTGCTCTCCGTTGCGCTCGACTGCCACGCCCTCTTTCTCGATGGTCTCACCGTTCGGGCCCCAGCGACCGATGCCGCTGTAGACCACGTAGGCATAGTCGCCATTCCGGAACCGGAGCCAACTGCCGCCACCGCCCGAAAACGGGACGGATGCGCCAGTGGCTGTTTGGGCGGGTGTCATCGCTCGCTTCGGCAAAGACATTTCGAGCGGCCCATTGCCATCCGGCTTGCCGAATCGGTACTGCAACGAACCAGCGTCGGCCGACGCACAGACCGACACGAGTTTTGCGCCGGTGCTGCAGGCGAATACCGTGGTCTCGGTGTCCGTACAGAAAGACGCTTTGCCACTCTTGGTCGCTTCGGGCACAGCCTTGGCAGCATTGACCAGTACGATCTGATCGCTCTTGCCGCAATCCACGTCCCCCTCGCACTCGGCAGCGAGGACATTTTCGATCGAATAGGAAAGACGAACCCGTTTGTTGATGAGCCCAGTGTCTTCGCAGATATCGAAGCCGGCACTCTCGTAGAATGTCTCGCCGTCGTCACCTTCGAGCATGAGGTAACACGACACGTCACCGGACTGGGCTTCGCGCAGGATGCCCTCGACACGTTTGGTCTCGCCGCCGACCGTCACGTATTCAATATCCGCACCTGCAACTGCTGCCGAACATCCGATCATTGCTGCCGACAGCGCGAACAAGACCCGGCGTGAAAAATTCGTGGAACTCGGCATGACTGACTCCGGTGACAGGGATCGCTGAAACGTACTGGAGATCTGCCGTCTGCCGGGTTGCGCCGAGCCTTGCCGCGCGTGAACAAAGTTCAACGCGATGCGGGATCACCCGGCGAGCCCGCAAACGGCGCCAAAACCGAAGGCCGGACACCGCTGATCGCCCATTGCGCCACAGCCTCGCCAATCGCGGCCGAGTGTTTGAAACCGTGTCCGGAGCACGCCGACACGACGATCGGGCCGTCATCGCCCAGGCGATCGATCCAGAATCGTGAACCGGGTGCTTCGGTATAGAGGCACGTTGCAATCCGGCGACTTCGTGGTTTGACACCTCGCAACCGCCCCTCCATGTGCAAGCGATAGAACGACGCGACCTCGTCTTCACCCACGCTGCGATCCACATGGTCCGGATCACATTCCAAATGTCCTTCGGTGGCCACCTTGATTCCGCCACCCAAGTCGGGGAATCCGTAAAACACCTGCCCTTCGTGAAGACCCCAGTTCCAGATGAAAATGGGAAACCGGTCGGCGGCATAGTCTTCCGGCCGATCGGTGTCGAACCATTGCAGCACCTGACGCGTGACCCGCAACTTGGGTGCAGCGACCACACCCGGAACCCATGCCCCAAGACAGAACACGACCAACCCAGGCCGATACGTGTTGTGATTCGTGCGCACGGCGATTCCCCGTGAATCCCGGACCCAATCGAGCAGACGCTCGCCGGTGTGGATCGCGGCACCGCGCACCCTGGCTTGCGCCAGCTGTGCGGCAACACAGGCTTCGGGTCGCACATAACCCGCTTCCGGTTCAAAATATCCGCGCTCGGCGCCAGTCAGCTGAAACTGCGGCCAGCGCGCGGCAATGGCCACTGCGTCCAGCACTTCGTGTTCGATGCCATGCGTCTCGGCCACGGCAACGGTACTGTCGAGAAAATGATGCTGACCATGCATCGGCGCCGCATCACCACAGCCCAGGACCAAACCGCCACAAGCGTGATAAAGCGAGTCGCCGGTTGCGGCTTCGAGTTCGCGCCAAAGCTGATGCGATCGTCGCACCAGGGGCACGTACTCTGCACCCTCGCCCACGCCCACTCGCGTGATGCGACTCTCACCGTGCGTCGACCCATGAACATGCGGCGGCTCGAATTGATCGATGCCCAGAACATTCAAACCGTTGCCGCTTGAATGCAGCAAGGTCGCCGCGCCCATCGCGCCGAGTCCAACCACCAGAATGTCCGGCGAGGTGTCCATGATCCGATTCACGGCTCGTTGTGGTCGCGCTCGATACGACTCAGCCCGGAGCCATCCAGCACTTCGGTCCAGGGAAACAAGGCACCCGGATCACGTTTGCGCCAGACGGTTTGAGCCGGGTCATCACTCGCCGGAACCCGCGCCTGGTCGAGATCTTCATGACCCGCGATGTGTTCGAGCATCGGCAATGTGGTGCGCAACTGCCTGAGCAATCCACGCAAGGAGCTGATCTGCGCCTCGGTATACGGCTCGGTCGCTTCCTGCTTCTGGGAATGGAACCACTCGGGATAACGGCCCGTGTTGACGAGTTCAATCCCGACGGATCGAGGGTTATACCCACGGGTGTGGTGAGCGACTCGCGTGACCGGCACGAATTCGTAGATCCGTCCGTCGCGGTCGATGTAGTAGTGACCACTGTTGCCGGTGCCAGAGTCGACGTAGAGGATTTTCTCGCCGTACGTGCGGGCCATCGTCAAGTCCGGCAACTCGGTACAGTGGATCACGACCAGCGTCACCGCATCGACTTTGCGCGACTCCAGTTCGGCCGCATACGGGAGATGCCAGGATTCGATCGCGGCTGCGTCCATCAGCGTTCCACGTCTTCGTCGTCTTGCGCCGGCTCAATGCGGCTTTCGTCAGCATCTTCATCGTCGACGCCAGGACTGGCCGCTTCAATGTCTTCGGCGCTCTCGATCATGGTCTGCTCGTCCGCCTCGACACCGAGATGGAACGCGGCGAATCCCGGCAATACGATCTGGTTCAACGCCATGCCCAGCACACGACCACGAACCGGCGACAGAATCGCTCGTTCCGTATTGGCCAGCGGATCAACCACCTTACCCAGTCGTTGTCCTTCTCGAACCCGATCACCGAGCTTGACCGTCGTGAACAACATGCCACCGGCATCGGCGCGCACCCACTTTGCAGCGTAGAACGTCGCTTGTGGTTCCGACCACATCCGGAAGCTGCGCGTCATGCCGAGCTTGTGCAACAAGGTATGCATGGCTTGCACACCGACATCGATTTCGCCGGGTTCGAGCCGCATCGGCGAACCCACCTCGAATGTCACCGCCGGAATACCGACCTCACTCACAGCGCGCCGCAACATGCCCCGTGAACCGGGTGAATGCAGCACGGCTGTCGCGCCGAACCCGCGAGTGAACTCGAGCACTGCCGGCACACGCAGGTCACCGCGGACTTGCGGCAGGTTCGATCGATCGAATGAGCCGGTATGGAAATCAACCAGCGCATGGCAATGTTTGGCGATGTCGTGGAAAAAACTGTGTGCGATACGCGACGCGGAACTGCCACTTCGACTACCTGGAAAATACCGATTGAGATCGCGGCGATCGGGCAGATAACGCGAGCCGCGTGCATAGCCGAGATAGTTGACGATGGGCACCGCGATGACACTGCCGGACATCTCGGCCGGTCGCAGATCGTTCAGCACACGCCGGATGATTTCGATGCCGTTGATCTCGTCACCATGGATGGCGGCAGTCAGGCACAGTCGCGGCCCCGGCTTGTTGCCATGAAACACCACCACCGGCGTGGTCACGGTCGCGCCATCAAAACTCTGGCTCGACGCCCACCGAAGTTCACGGCGCGAGTTGGGCTGGATCCACTCGCCCATCAACTGCATCGGCAGCAACTCGGTGGGCACGTCTTCCAGTGCATCGCGGAAATTGGGTACCGCGAGGTTCGTGGTGCCCGCGAGGTTCGGGGTGCTGGTTGCCGCCGGGTCAGTCGCGACAGCGTCACCACGAACGATGTCGGAAAGCACAGGCTCCGCTGACGGCGCCGGATCAGTGGGCGGCGTCGCACCGGCCGCAGCGGGCACCGGCGTCGGCGCTTTGTCCACGACCGGCGTCTTGTCGACCGATGGCCCCTTGACGGGCACCGCCCTTGTCACCGGTCCAGGCGCTTTCGGCTTCGCCGGTGCGGGCTTGCTGGGTGCAGGTTCCGGCACCTTCTCCTCGGCAACCGGAGGCGCCGGTTTGGTGACCGCGGGCACAGGCTCGATCGGAAAGTCCTGCGCGGAAGCAAGTCCCGACAGGCCGATCAGACCGAGGGCCAGGAGAACCCAACGTCCGGTGTACTCAAGCATTCCGACAAGCCTTGCAGACACCATGAACCTCCAGACTTTGAGCATGCGGCGTAAATCCCAATTGCTCGGCATGGTCGTTCAGATACCGTGCCACCGCGCTGTCGCAGAACTCGGTGGCGCGGCCACAGGTATCGCAGATAAAGAACGGCACGGTATGCGCTTCCACCGGGTGATGGCAGCCGACAAACGCATTGATCGACTCCAGCTTGTGGATGAAGTGATTCTCGAGCAGGAAATCGAGCGCCCGATAGACAGTGGGCGGCGCCGCGCCCTCTCGCTCGTTCTTGAGGAGGTCCAGCAACTCGTATGCTTTCATCGGCCGGTCGGCCCAGACAATCAACTCGAATACACGTCGACGCAAATCGGTGAACCGGATGCCGCGATCGACGCAGGCGCGCTCGATCTCGGCAATCACCTGCGCCGGCGTACCGTGCCGATGTTCGCCGAGTTGTGCACCGCCGAGCTTGGCCATCTCAGCACATCCCGATGGCGGCATCGATCCGTGCAAGCGCCAGCGGCTGGCCGCACAAGAACACCGTGTGATCGATCGACGGCGATACTTGTGTGCCGGTCACGGCGACACGAACCGCAGGTGCCACTTTGCCAAGTCCGAGGCCGAGTGACTCGGCCGCAGCCCGAAGTGCACCATCCACCGCGGCCGGCGACCAATCGGCGGCGGCCACGGCAGCTAGCTGGGCCCGAACGGCTTCAAGCCCGGGGCGAGCGGCAGCGGTCAGATGTTTGGTCTTTGCTTCGGCATCGAACTTGATTGCCTCGACGTACCAGCAGGCAGCACGTTCGGCCATTTCCTTGAGCGTCTTGACGCGTTCGCGCAGAGCCACGACCACGTTTTCCGGACGCGGGCCACGCGCAAGGTCATAACCATTCTGCTCCAGATGCCACAACAGATGATCGGCGACGAGTTTCGGATCTTCGCTCTTCAGGTAGTGCTGGTTCAGCCATGCGAGCTTGTCGAAATCGAACCGCGATGCAGCACGATTGACGTCTTCGATGCGGAACAGATCGATGAGTTCGGCGCGCGAAAAGATTTCCTGGTCCCCATGGGACCAACCCAATCGAGCGATGTAATTGATGACCGCATCCGGCAAATAGCCATCATCGCGATACTGCATCACGCTGACCGCGCCGTGGCGTTTGCTGAGTTTGCCGCCGTCCGGTCCGTGGATCATCGGCAGATGACCAAAACTCGGCGGGGTCCGGCCCAGCGCCCGGTAGATATTGATCTGGCGGGGCGTATTGTTGATGTGGTCTTCACCGCGAATGACCTCGGTGATGGCCATGTCGATGTCATCGACGACCACGGCGAAGTTGTAGGTGGGGAATTGGTCCGACCGCCAGATGATCAGGTCGTCGAGCTCGGTGTTCTGGATCTCGATCCGGCCACGCACCTTGTCGTCGAACACCACGCTGCCACTCTGGGGATTCCGGAAGCGGATCACCGACGTCACGCCGGGCTCGGCGTCCGTACGCTCGCGGCAACGGCCGTCATATCGCGGCTTCTCGCCAGCGGCTTCCTGCGCGGTGCGCATCTCCTCCAGTCGTTCCTTGCTGCACCAGCAGCGATAGGCCTTGCCCGAGGCCAGCAGTTGTTCGGCCACTTCACGATACCGGTCGAGCCGTTTGGTCTGATAGAACGGGCCTTCGTCGTGTTCCAGGCCGAGCCAGGCCATGCCGTCCAGAATCGCTTGCAAGGAAGCATCGGTCGAACGCTCCTGGTCGGTGTCTTCGATGCGCAGGACAAACACGCCATGCTGGCGACGCGCCTCCAGATAACCGAACAGGGCCGTACGGGCGCCGCCGATATGAAGGAAACCGGTGGGCGATGGGGCAAAACGGGTGCGGTAGCTCATGGACGTTCGCAAAAGGGGTAGTCAGACGTTTATGCTACCAGCGAGGGAGGACAGACGATGCTGGCAAGAGTCGAAACCGGGTTGACCGGACACAGGCAGTTGATCCTGAGCGGCATTCCTGCCGCGGCCATCGGCCACAAGGGACAGGTGCGATTGATGCGCCATGTCAACGTCCATGACTCGCGTGGTGTCCATGAATCGACCGACCTGCTGAATCTTTCCGTTACGGTCCTGACCTCGGAACTTCGTCTGGACTGGCCCGATCAGGCTGAACACTGGTACAGCTACCAGGGCAACGAAATCACCCTCAAGCTGCTGGCTCGGCTGGAGATCGACGACGGGATCATTTTCGACTCCTCGTATGAAGCCGAAATCCTGCAGCCCGCCCCTGAACGTGAAGACGCCCATGCCAAGCCGGCTTCGGAGCTGATCGAACCGCGCGACAGCTTCAGCTTCATGGCCAATCTCTCGGCGATTCCGCCGAAAAACAAGGTCATCGTGCTGGCCTTGATGATCGTCGGTGGATTCATTGCCCTGGTGAATGCGGCGATTGGGGTACACGACGAATTTGTGCCTGAATCGGCAACGTTCTTTTATGACCACCGCGGTTCGGACGGATCGGAATCTCCGGTGATGAAGTCGATGTTCGGAAGTGGCGGCCTGGGCTTCACGATCTGGCTGATCGTACGCGCGCAGCTGCGGCGTTACATGAACATCCGCATGCGCGATGCCCAATGGACCCCCTATCGCGGTCTGGTCGTGTCCATTCGCGATGTCATGGAGGGCAAGGCGCGTGTGCCGCTGGAACAGGTCACGGTTCGTGTGGTCGCCGTCAATGTCGAGAAAGGCCAGTACAAACGAGGCTCGGGCACGAAGGAGCGAACGGTGTCGTTCAGTACGCCCAGTCGCGGTGTTCTCTTGTTCGAGCAATACCTCCCGTTCGTGCCGGCGCATACGCCGATCGAGGGATATCTGGAGGGCCACATCGACTTTACGCCGATGTTCGATGTGCTCTACCCGCCCGCCATGACCAGCCCCAGCCACGGCATCGGTCTGGATTGGGAAGTGCAGCTGCTGCATCCGCTGTTCGTCGATCAGGAATTGAAAGGCAAGGTCGCAGGCATCGACTGGCGCGAGTTCTACCGTCGCGGATGAGCACCCAACTGCCGCCCCCCGAAGCGTTCGATGACGCGCTGGATCTTCTGGCCCTCACGTTCACTGGGCGGCGTGGTGTCGTGTTCTGTGGCCGGAGCGGCGCCGGCAAGAGTACGGCGATCCGATTCCTGCTCGAGCGTCACGCACAATTCCGCGATCGCCGCTCCGACGTCCATGTCCTTGAGGAACTCTACGACTGGCGCGATGCGCGTCGGCTTTGGCCATTCTTCGCCCATCGGCGCCCGGTGCTGGTGGCCAGTCATTGGCCACTCTGGCTGCATCGTCTGATGGCGCCGATCCTCCGAGTCCATGTCGTCGACCTCGATGCCCCGCGAATCAAGATCGAACGGGCTCTGGCACGCCGCGCCATCCCGGCCAGCGCGCCGGCAATCCGGCACTTCTGCAATCGCTTCGGTGCCAATTACACCGACTTGCAGATCGTGCTGGAGCGGTATCCGGGCGTGGATTTCGACCAGGCGTGGCGGCGATTCATCCGCGAGTGCAGCGTGACCGAATCCAGGCCGAGCTGAGCAGCACGATCACTCGAAACCATTGCCGAACAGGGCTTGCGGATCGAACGCCTGCGCACGGACATGCATCACCCCGGTGAACCCGTTAGTGGTGACCGCAGCTTGCAGCACACCCAGACGATTCACCCAGAAATCACGACTGGTGCTTTCGTAACCACTGCCGCCGATGGTTTCGGTGAATGCCAGATCGACTGTCGAGATAGTGGCTTGTTGTGCACCTGCCACGGTCCGGAAACGTACGGTGTCCCCCGGCCCCAGCAGTCGCCGCGAGATCCCTTGCCGGGGTTTCGACCAGAACTCGTTCCGGTTGCTGCCATTGACACAACCGAGGTTGTCCGCTGTTCGATCGCAAACCGTCGCGTAAAGGATCATCTCGCCGCGCTCGGTGATGAAAAAGTCGGACAACGCCGTCCAGTACGTTCCAACCGTCGGCGAATAGGCACCGGTGCGAATCAGGGCGACCGGTTCAAGGCCGGTCGCAGCGCTCCAACGCCACAGACCGGACACGTTTCCGCTGGGGCCACTGACCGTGCCGGCAAACGCCATCCAAACACCCTGGGTCATCGCCTGATCGGGCAGTGACGTGAACGTCGCGCCATTGATCTGAGGCCCGGTGGCATCGTTGGTGGTCAACAAGGCAATGGGGCCATTCTGACCGGATTGATTGCGAAACCAGCCAGTGAACTGGGGCGCACCTGCCTGACCACTGGTTTCGGCCGTACCATAAAGAATCAATGCGTCATCGAGTAAGGGCAAGGGCGAGCGGCTCATCGTGGCGAAGCGCGAATCCGCCCCCATGCCAGGACCGAACGACCCGGTCGCGCCTTCGAGCGCACGCAGCTGTGGTGCGCCGTGGCAATATTCCCAAACGCCGTATTGGGCGTTGCTCAGGCGGTTCATGCCGAACACGTCACCAGCCGGATTGACCATGAACGAATAGCCGGTCGTGAGATTGTCGTAGCTGAGATTGGACAGGCCGGGTGACCAGGCCGTGACCAGACTGTCGTCAACCGCACACGGCACCCAGACGCCATTCCGCCGCACCAACAAGGCTTCGTCGAACGACCCCTGCCCCACGCGCGCAAAGGCCACGAGCTGTCCATTGTTGGCAAACAGGATGCGACGCACGAACGTATCGCTGTTCTCGAACACGGTATTGGCGTCGATACCCGGCCCCAACAACTCTGTGGTGTTGGCCCGCGCGATTTCCAGATTGCCGGCGCCTTGATTGAGCCAAAGCCCGCGCGAGGCAAAACTTGCGCCAAGTGCGGGATCCGCCGCCTTGCCAAAAAACACGACGTCACCTTGGTTGCCCTGTTCAAACGCCCGGAACGGAGAAGTCGCCACCGGATAAAACACATCCGGCAATCCGGATCGACCGGGGCCGGCGGGGCCAGAGATGTTGAGCAGGCCGATCGGCGAAGACTGCAAGCCGCGCACGCGCCAGAGACCCGCAACATCCGCGGCCGATCCGCTGGCAAGCAAGTACAGGCCTTGATCAAACCCATCGGCAAGGCGGACTTCCTCGGCCGCCAGGATGCGGTTGCCGGCGTTCGGCAATCCATCGAACTGATATTGGACGTTTTCCGAGAAGAATGCGTCGACTGTCACTGCATCGACCGGGGGGCTCCAGGCCAGCAAGACGGGCAAAACGCCAGCGAACAACAGTGCGGCACGAAGCGCGGCAACACGCGACACCGGGGTCAACATCAACATGAATGGATTCCAATTGAAACGTACCGGGCTTACTCGACAACTCCCGCTTGGTTCGATCACGGGGTCCGACCACGGGTGCAAACGCGCCGACATCGCGCTGCGGGCGGCCGACCGTGGGATGCGAAACGGCCGCTCCGGCCCAGACTCCGAACCGCCGAGAAACTCCGGCGACCCGTCCGACATGGGTGACCGGGATATCCGTGAACAAAATTTTGATCGATGCCGGCGCCACTTTGCGCGTGTTGAATCAAGACCTGCACAAACAGGGTGGGTTGGATCGCGGAAGCCCTGGGGGCTCTCCCAACAAGCCCGGTATCGGCCATGGGCGTTCACTGCGGTGAGACAGCCCTGCGCACGCCCAGGCTGCTTTCAGGGCGCCCAGAACGCTGAATCCGTCGATCGATACCCTCCATAAACTTTGAAAATTCCTGTAACATAATGCCCGATCCGAGCCGAAATCCAGTCTGCCCCATCGAATCGCGACACAGGTCCGCGATCTGGGCCTGTTCCCAGCTTCAGCGTTCCCGTTCCAGGGAAACGGTGTCTGGGATGAGAGCAGACAAGCACTCGCCTCGGATTGGCAGTCGACGGCAAGACCTGCCTTTTGATACCCAACGACGGCCCGGATGGCCTGGTCTGAACCCACAGGTTTTATTGATGCAAGAGGCTGCTTCGATCACTGCACTGCTTGTCCGCTGGCGCGATGGCGATCGCCAGGCGGAGTCCGAACTGGCGCGCGCGATCTATCCGATCCTGCGTCAGGCGGCGCAGTCGCACTTGCGCAAGCATGATCGCGGGCTGACACTCAGCGCCACCGACCTCGCCCAAGAGGCATACATCAAGCTCGCCGAGCAGAATAACGTGGCTTGGCAAAACCGCGAGCACTATTTTGCGATTGCCGCCACGGTCGTCCGTCGCGTAGTCATTGACTACCTGCGCGAGCGATACGCGGACAAGCGCGCCGGCGGCAAGATCCTGGTTGAAGTCAGCGAAGCTGCGGAACAGGAAATCATCGGGTCTGCCGATCATGCCCTCGACTGGGTCGCGCTCGACGCGGCACTCGACCGTCTCGGGAAAATCGACCCGGACTGCGCCAAGGTGGTGGACATGACACTGTTCACACCCATGAATGCCGATCAGATCGCAGCTGCCTGCGGTTCTTCAGTCGCCACCGTCGGTCGCCATTGGCGATTCGCGCGACATTGGCTAGCCCGCGAACTCGACGAAGCCCATATCAAGCATGCCGAGTGATCCACACGCGTTGCTGCGCGAATTGTTCGACGCTGCCCTGGACCTGCCTGAAGACCAAAGGCAGGCTTTTGTCCGTGCTCAGGCAGGCGACAACACAAAACTCGCTGCAGACGTCATCGAACTGCTCGGTTACGGGCCCGAATCGCGACTGAATACTCAAGGTCCATGGAAGTTGCTGGCCGAAGCACCATCAGAACCCTTGGCACCAGGACGCCGACTCGGTCGGTACGAACTATTCGAGCCGATTGGCTCGGGTGGCATGGGCCAGGTCTATCGAGCCCGACGGATCGACGACATTGCCCAGTGGGTTGCCGTCAAAGTCATCCGCCCTGAGTTCTGTGCGCCAAACGTCCTGCAGAGATTCCACGCCGAACGCCAGATCCTGGCTCGCCTGAACCACGCCGGCATTGCACATTTCATCGATGCCGACACCGACGCGGATGGCACAGCGTTTGTGGTCATGGAACTCGTCGATGGCAAACCCATGCTCGAGCATGGTCGT
Organism: Lysobacteraceae bacterium; assembly: GCA_040376895.1. Taxonomy (GTDB): domain Bacteria; phylum Pseudomonadota; class Gammaproteobacteria; order Xanthomonadales; family Ahniellaceae; genus Ahniella. The sequence goes on from JBEIPT010000024.1 coordinate 14,495, forward strand.
CTGCACGGACTCGACATCCGGGCCAAGATTGATCTGTTCCGGCAATTGCTGGCAGCGGTCGGCCATGCCCATGGCCAACTGATCATCCATCGTGACATCAAGGCCGCGAACGTACTGGTCCGGGGCGATGGCGTCGTCAAACTGCTCGACTTCGGCATCGCCAAACTGCTCGACGACGGCTTGGGTATGGCGCACACCGGGACACGTGAACGTCTGTTCACCCCGTTGAGCGCGGCACCCGAACAGATCCGCGGCGAATCTTGTGATGTCACTACCGATGTCTACGCGTTGGGCGTATTGCTGTATGAATTGATTGCCGGCGTGGCGATGTTCGATGCTGGTGACTGCACGCCGGGCGAATACGAACGACGCGTACTCGAAGTGCCACCGGCTTCGATGCGCACGCGGCGGCGCGAACAGGGACTTGACGGCGCCATTCCGCACGACCTCGATCAGATCGTGCAGAAGGCGCTGCGGAAGGAACGGAAGCTGCGTTACGCCAGCATCGAACAGTTCGATGCGGACCTCGCCCGATTTCTGGCCGACGAACCGGTCAGCGTGTCGGGGAGCAGCGGGCTGTACCGCGCCCGAAAGTTTGTGGCGCGTCATCGGCTGGCAACCGCCATGGCAGCTGTGAGCTTGCTGGCCATCCTGTCCGCTCTAGTCATTACCGTGCAGCAAAACCGGGTCATCCGTGCCGAACGTGATCGTGCGAGTCTGGCGCTCAATGTGATGAAAGAGGCGTTTCTTGGCGCGGATCCGGGCGGCCTGGCCGGAGGCGAAGTCAGTGCCCGCCAAATTCTCGAACAATCGACTTCGGCATTACAACCGTTGACGCGCAGCGGCAATACACAATTCCAGGATCTCGCGATCGTGTTGCTGGAGGTGCAGTTGTCAATGGGTCTGGTCGAGGATGCCGATCGAACGCTGAAGGCCATGGCCGAAGGGAACAGCACAACCCGCCCGAGGATTTGCCTGTTGGCCGCGCGTGTCCGTGCCGAACAGGGTGACCTGGATGCAGCACAAAGTGCACTCGAACAATGCGGTCCGGAACGGCAACTTGGCGCCGATGACCGGATTCTGCGATCCCTGGTTCTGGGACGAATCACGATCCGACGCAAACATTATGACCTCGCTGCGAAAAACTTCGAGGCAGTGACCAAGGCATTGTCGCCCACCGATTCAATGTGGGTCTATGCACACCAGCAATGGAGCCACGCACTCGCCAACGATGGGAAGCTGCCTCAGGCGCTCGATCAGTTGTCCGCGGCGGAACGACAAGCCCAGCAATTCTTTGCCGATGACCACCCGAATTTTGCACGACTGAAGCTGGCACAACTGGAAGCCATTTCTGCCTCGGGCGACCGCAAGCGATTGCTCGCCGAAGGGCCGGACATTGTTGCGTTGCTTGCGCCCCGGTTTGGCAGCGAATCTGCGCTGGTCGGACGTGCCGAGGCGCTGGTCGGCGCCGGTTACATGCACGCGCAACGACACGTCGATGCCTTACCGCACCTCGAACGAGCCTGGCGCGCATTCCAGACCACGCTGGGCGCGGGAAACCGAATGACCCTGCGCGCAGAAATGAATCTTGTCTCGGCGTTGGCTGCAGCGGATCTGCAAGCGGACGAAGTCCGAAGTCGTTTCGAACACATGATCCGACAGAGCAAGACCCGGGCGCTGCAAGCGTTCAACGATTTCGCGATTGTCGAATTCAGCAAATGGCTGGCTCGCAAAGGAAACAACGATGAGGCATTGCACCTGCTGGTCAACATGAGCCAAGCGGACACGGGCCTCACCCGTTTGAACATCACCACGCTGAAGGACCACCAGCAGTGGCTGAATTACAGCTACTGGGCAAACGAGTGTGCCAGTGATCCCGAAGAACACTATTCCGCGGAGACCGCCTGCAAGCGGCCCGCCAAAGAGAACGCAGTCTGCAGGGCGGCGCAGGGACTGCTTTGCCGGAATACCTCCGGCACATAAATCCGCCCACATCCGAGTGACTCCTAACATCTATTTTTCAAGGAACCAGAGAATGAACCACAAGAACTCCCTTAAGCTCCTCAGCCTGTTGTTGCCGCTGGCAATTTGCTGCTCACCCACCGCTATGGCCGGCCCCTCCATTCCACCGAGCGATCCACCGATCTGCACGATCGACCCGGGCATCTTTTCCCTTTGCGAGATCGATCTTGTCTACTCGCTCGCCAACTGTGGTGATGATGAAAATCCCCCACAAGGCCAGGGTGACGGCGGAACAAGCGGTCCTGGATTCGCCAGCACCTGCGGCTACAGCGCCTTGCCGATCGTCCCTTACATCCAGTGTCGAACGGTCCATGACAAGATGTCTTGCGAAGGTTATCCGACGAGTACGCCCGTGCTGATTTACTCGTGGACGGTATCGGGTCCGTTGCGTGTTCATCAGGCCGATACCGACATGCAGGAAAACGATCGACTGATCGAGCTGTCATGCACTGTCGTGGAAGGCATCGGCAGTCTTGGTCTGACGATCGTGAATCCGCACTCTGGCGTCAGTTCGACAACGACAGTTCCGGTGCGGTGCAAATCCAATGGCAACAGCATCTCTCGTCTGAAATGACGACAACTCCCGATCCGGCCGCCAAGGCCGGATCGGGGACACCGTCCAGTGTTGTTCCGCGCTGGCTTGCGGATTTCGGCGGACGTCGCTCAGGGATCTGGAGTCAATGCACAGATCTTCGGATCCAGGAGATATCGGTGATCCTCTGCCCCTGCGCTGGCAGCTCGCGGTTCCGGTGTTTCCAAACCCAACTCGACATCGCTGATCACCAGTAAGCCATTGTCCTGCCAGGTGACGACTCCGAATGTTCCCGGATAGGGATTGAGGGTGCACTGTGCTCGATATTCGCCCCGATCAAACAGGGGCTCGGCAGCCACCAGTTCAAGCATCGGATGCCCCTCGCCCACCGACATGACCAGCAGATATTGTCCGTCGGGTGCGATCTGCACATCGTAGATCTGGTGCATGGCGCTTAGATCACATCCCAGGCGACGAGCGGGTTCGTCGGCACACACCATCGTCCAGCACGCCTCGTTACCGTCCGTTCGAACATCGACGTCAAGCCGGCACTCTTGTGCCACCTGGACCTGGATGATTCGATGGTCTTCGTCGAAAGTATCGTGTGATTCGGCGTTGCTGCTGACCAACATGCCGAATCCAGCCAATGTGGGCACAAGCAGACCGCGCATATCGCATCTCCTGAAGAATGGGTCCATTGTGCGATGGCCAGCATGAATGGACGCTGGGAGGTTTGCGGCAAGCGCCAGCGACGAAAGGCGCGTGCAGCGTCACTGTCGTCATGGAGCGAAGCAGACCATCGCGGCGATCCTGTTCTTGCCTCATGCCATGTCGCGAGCAGGAGATTGCAGCGCCCTCCGGGCGCTCCATGACGACATCAAGAAAGTGCTTCCGGTTCCATTGATGCAACGCCGCAGACTTTGCCGCTGACGCCAGCAACACCCCAGTCGTTCCCGCGAAAGCGGGAATCCAGTCGCCGCCGCACTCTGGTGGATTCCCGCTTTCGCGG
>JBEIPT010000158.1:0-8236 GCA_040376895.1 Lysobacteraceae bacterium
AGTGGGACATTCGACGCAGGTCCCACGGCCTCATCGCCACACAGACGCGCCAGACCCATGCCATCCGATCGGTAGACACCCGCATACACTTCGCCCATGCGCGCATCAATTGCCGCCAGGATGGGCGTACCCGCCGGAACCCGCGGCAAGGCTTCCTGCGCCAGCGCGGCCAGCGACGAAATCGGCAACACCGGCCGATCCAAAGCCAAGGCCATACCCTGTGCGGTGGAAATCGCCAGGCGTACACCGGTGAAGGCCCCCGGCCCGCGGCCGACCGCGATCGCGTCGATCGCTCGCTTGCCGATGCCGGCTTCGGCGAGCAAGGAGTCGATCATCGGCAACAGTTCCTGCGCGTGACGGCGTGGCGCGAGTTCAAATCGCTCCAACCACTCCCCCTTGCAGTAGATGGCTGCAGAACAGGCTTCAGTGGCGGTATCAATGGCAAGCAGGTTCATGGTCATCACTCCAGTTTAGTACACGCGGGTCAGCAGGATTACTTCTGAACGTCGACGGACGCCTGTCGTATGTCGGCTACGCCGCCGTACCAGTCGACACGCCTGGTCAGGAACATCGCCAGGCCGAGCATCAGCGCAGTGAGTACAGCACCCATCAGCAGCGCGAAGTCTTCGAGGTTGATCATCACGTAGAGGGCTGCATACAGGACACCGATCCACAGGCCGATCACCGCGGCGCGCTTCAGCGATCGCATCACTGCAGCGGCATAGGCACTGATCATCAGGCCCATGCTGGCTGCGGCCAGCAGGTATGACCAGGCGAAACCGAAGTGCTCGGAGCACGCCAGCAGCACCAGATAGAACACGGCCAGCGCAGCCCCCACCAACAGGTATTGGATTGCATGAACCCGATTGCGTCCGAGCGTTTCGAAGAGGAAAAACGCAGCAAACGTCAGCACGAGGAACAGGAAGCCGTACTTGGCACTGCGATGATTGAGGAAGTACACATCGACCGGTTCGACGAACGCGACGCCGAAGTACGTTTTCCCAAGCGTGCTCGCCAGATTCTGGTCGCTTGGCCAGAATGCCGGGATCTCGCGATTGAACGCGAGCACCTGCCAATGAGCCTGGAAACCGGCGTCACTGATCTTGCGCTCCGAGGGCAGGAAATTGCCGCGGAAACTCGGATGTGGCCACGGTACGTCGATCCGCACTTCGGTATTGCCCGCAAGCGGAACGAAGTCGAGTGATTGGGCGCCGGTTGCGGCGATCACCAGGTTGAATGTCATGGTCCGTTCGAAGCTGAAGTCCGACACGGGCGCAGCAAACGCGCTGAGTTCGCTCACGGCGTCGGCACCCGCTCCGAGCGGCACTGGCTTGCCATCAAGCTGCAGATCGAGCTTGCGCAGCGCGCGGGCAGCCGAGATCGGCAACAGCAATTCGGCGCGACCCAGAATGGGGTCACCCGGGATCCCCGCCACTGCTTTGGTATCGAACTCGAACGATCCTTTCAGATCATGTTCCGCAACATAGACCGGAACGTCGAAAATGCCGCGGCGACGCTGTTCCATCTTGAGGCTGCTGTTGGCTGTCAGATCCTGCGCAGCAAAAAGCCAGAACCGTTCGGCTTTCCCCGTGATCTTGCCGTCGGCCCCGTAGACATCGTAAATGAAGGGGATTCTGAGCACAGGCGCATAAACCGTCTGTTCGCCGCCGACGGAGTGGGCGATCTCGGCGACGACCTCATCGCGTCGAGTTTCCCGTTCCTGACGCAAATCATCGACCATGGCCAGCGGAATCAGCAGCAGCAGGATCAGGAAACCGATCCCGGCGAGCTTGAGTGCCGGTGATGCAAAAAAGTTGCTGATGGACATCGACTCACTCCGTCTGGGGTGAGTCGATCCTGCGCGCCAGTTCGGGCCGGAGCCTGCTTTTCTGCGGTCCGACTGCGGCCGGGCTTGGGCGTTTTTGCGGGCCGATCATCCGCTCCGCGGCGGCTTTGCGGGAGCGCCCCGGGGAATCAATGCTTCTGCGTGAATCGGCTCGATGGCCGCAACAGGATCCACGTGAACAAGCTCGATGACGCCGTAGCGGCCCAGAACATGAAGAATGCGATCGTGTAGCCAGCCTCGCGGCTGAGCTCCAGGTCATGGAACGTAATGTCGCGGAGTTCGAGCGGATCAACAAAAGCAAAGAACACCATGGTGGTCACGCCGGCCGCAAAGAACGACGGCCAGAGGATCGCGCCGAGCCGCTGGATCAGCGGTCTCGGCGGATGATCAAAACGCGGCTCGGCCTGGAGCTTCATGCTTATTGGCCTGCCGGTCGCAGCGACCAGACGTACGCTCCGGCAAGTCGCGCGCGGGTGTCACCGAGGATCGGACCATGCGGCGGCATCTGGTTCGTCTTGCCTTCGGCGATGATGCGCGTGATCGATGCAGGATCCGAACCGTGCAACCAGATGTGATCGGTCAGGTTCGGTGCTCCGAGCGCCTGCATGCCCTTGCCGTCGGCGCCATGACAGGCCACGCAGAGCGTGTTGTAGGTTGCCGCACCACGAGCCGAAAGTTCATTGCGTTCACCACCGGACAGGCTATGCACATACGCACTGACCGCAGCAAGCTGGTTCCCTTCCGACAGTGCAGGACCCCATGCCGGCATGACACCGATGCGACCGTTGAGGATCGTGGTCAACACCTGATCTGGCGAACCGCCCCAGAGCCAATCGTCATCGGTCAGATTCGGATAGCCGTTGGCACCCAGCGCCAGCGAGCCGTGGCAAGCCGCACAATTATTGGCGAAGATGTTTTGCCCAACCTGCACGGCTTCCGGATCTTTCGCCAGCACGTCGATCGACTGCCCTTCGAAGCGCGCGTATTTCGAGTTCCAGAGTTCCTGCATCTGCGCTTCTTCGGCCTTCAACTGACCGACCGACGACCAGTCCTTGGTACCGGTAAAGGCGCCAAAACCCGGATAGATCACCAGATAGGCGATGGAGAACACGATGGTCAGGTAGAACAGGTTGATCCACCAACGCGGCAGCGGCTTGTTGAGTTCGGTCAGGTTGCCATCCCAGACGTGACCGGTGGTTTCGGCTTGATTGACCTTGTTGGCACGACGGTGTGCCGTGTACCACAGCAGTGCAACGCAGCCGAGGATGTTCAGCACCACGAATGCGGCGATATAGACAGACCAAAAACCAGTCATGGGCGATCTCCCGAATCGGAATCCAGCGGCAGGCGTGCTGCCGCATCAAACTCGGCCTTGCGGGCGTCGCTGAACGCCCACGCGATACCACCGAGAAAGCTCGCCAACAGAATGGCGGTGACGATGCCGGAAATCATGGCTGACCTCCTTCAGTCGACGGCGTCGGCGTGACGGTGTTCTTCGGCGCATACCGACCCAGACCTTGCAGATAGGCGACCAGAGCATCCATCTCGGTTTTGTCGACCAGCGCGGCACCAGCCTGGTCGATGTCTTCATCGGTGTACGGATGGCCCAATGTGCGCAAACCACGCAGGTTCGCCACCGTCTGCGCCACTGCCACCTTGTCCTTGGCCAACCAGGGGTAACCGGGCATGTTGGACTCGGGCACCAGATCACGCGGATTGAGCAGATGTTTGATATGCCAGTCGTCGGAGTAACGTCCCCCGACTCGGGCCAGATCGGGACCGGTGCGTTTGCTGCCCCATTGGAACGGTCGGTCATAAACCGATTCGCCGGCCAATGAGTAGTGTCCGTAGCGCTGCGTTTCAAAGCGCAGCGTGCGCACCATCTGCGAATGGCAGTTGTAACAACCTTCGCGGACGTAGATGTCGCGGCCGGCGACTTCGAGCGCGCTGTAGGGTTTCATGCCCGGCAGCGGCTGGACCGACTCGGCGTTGTACATCAGCGGAACCAGCTCGGCGAGACCGCCGAACGAGATCGCGACCGCGACCAGGATGCCCATCCAGCCGACATTGGTTTCAAGTTTCTCGTGACTCATGATTTGTCGCTCCCGTCTCAGTGAGCCTGCGCCGGTTCGATGACCGGCTGCGGCAAGACATCCTTGGCCATCTGGAACGTCTTGATCATGTTCCAGACCATCAGCAACATGCCGGTGATCACCAGCAAGCCACCCACCAGACGAATGAAGTAATACGGATACGTGAACTTGACGATTTCGACGAAGGCGTAGGTCAGCGTGCCATCAGGATTCGTCGCACGCGACATCAGGCCCTGGCCAATTCCCGATATCCACATCGAAGCGGCATACAGCAGAACGCCGATGGTATGAACCCAGAAGTGGTAGTCGATCCACTTCACCGAGTACATGGCCTTGAGGTTCAAGGTGCGCGGAATCAGCATGTAACAGGCGCCGATCGAGATCATCGCGACCCAACCCAGCGCACCGGAGTGCACGTGACCGATCGTCCAGTCGGTGTAGTGACTGAGCGCGTTGACCGTCTTGATCGACATCATCGGGCCTTCAAACGTCGACATGCCGTAGAAGCTCAACGACACGATCAGGAATTTCAGGATCGGATCGGTGCGCAGTTTGTGCCAGGCACCCGACAGGGTCATCATGCCGTTGATCATGCCGCCCCAGCTCGGCGCGAGCAGGATCAGCGAGAACACCATACCCAACGATTGCGCCCAGTCCGGTACCGAGGTGTATTGCAGATGGTGCGGGCCGGCCCACATGTAGATGGCGATCAGCGCCCAGAAATGCACGATCGACAGGCGATAGGAATAGATCGGACGTTCGGCCTGGCGTGGCACGAAGTAGTACATCATGCCGAGGAAGCCGGCGGTCAGGAAGAAGCCGACCGCGTTGTGTCCGTACCACCACTGCACCATGGCATCGACAACGCCGGAGTAGATCGGGTAACTGTGCATGGCGCTCGTTGGCAGTGCCAGCGAGTTCACGATGTGCAGCACCGCCACCGCGATGATGAATGCGCCGTAGAACCAGTTCGCCACGTAAATGTGGCTCACGCGTCGCTTCACGATCGTGCCGAAGAACAGGATGCCGTAGGCCACCCAGACCACGGCGATCAGGATGTCGATCGGCCAGGCCAGTTCAGCGTACTCTTTGCCTTGGGTGTACCCCAGAGGCAGGCTGATGGCTGCGGCCACGATCACCGCTTGCCAACCCCAGAACACGAAGGTGGCCAGTTTGTCCGAAATCAGCCGCACGTGGCAGGTTCGCTGCACGACATAAAGACTGGTCGCAAATAGCGCCGAGCCGCCGAACGCAAAGACGACCGCGTTCGTGTGCAGGGGCCGGAGCCGACCATAAGTCAGGAAGGAAATGTCGAAATTGAGTGCGGGCCAGTACAACTGGGCGGCGATGATGACGCCAACCAGCATGCCGACCACACCCCAGATCACGGTCATCACCGTGAACTGTTGTACGACCTTGTCGTTATAGGTTTCATTGCTCGGGATCACTGGCTCACTCCAGTTGCAGGGTCCGGGGCGATTATTGAGGCCCGAAACAGGGGTGCGCTTGATTCAAGTCAAATCGTCTGTCTCCGATGGTGTCCGGGCTCGCTCTCGCCCCGATCAGGCACTGTGAAGGCCGGGGTGGAACGCATCGGTGAAACAGGCATCGATCGGCAAGCCATGGGCAAGGAACTCGGGAAGCGCCGCCTGCACCATGGCCACTGAGCCACAGACATAGGCTTCGTGACCCGTGAGATCGGGAAAATCGGCGAGCAGGACTTCGTGGACCAGTCCCCGGCGGCCGGTCCATTCCGGGTCCTCATCCCCGGACACGACCAGAATCGGCTTGAACCCCGGGTGTTCGCGATGCCAATCGGCCAATAGCTCCTGCTGGTAGAACTCGCGGGAATGCCGCACGCCCCAATACAGGAACATCGGCCGGTCGATGTGCCGGTGCAGGGCGTCCTCGATGATGCTCTTGATCGGCGCAAACCCCGTGGCGCCGGCGATCAGCAGGATCGGCCTTTGCGAGGTGTGCAGCGTGAACCGCCCGAGCGGCGCCTCGATGTCGAGCCGGTCACCCACTTGCATGTGATCGAACACGTGTGTGGTGAATCGCCCGCCCGGAATCAGCCGGATATGCAGTTCGATCCGACCCTTTTCATGCGGCGGATTCGCAAACGAAAATGCCCGCCGCTGGCCGTCGGCAAGAATCACGTTCAGATATTGGCCGGCACGGAACTCGAACGGCGGCTCGCGCTCGGGCGGCACCAGCAGGAGCCGCATCACGCCCGGGTTCAGACGATCCATGCGGACGACCTCGACGAGGCTGCGACGGATCGGCTTTTGTCCGCCGATGGCGATCTCGGGCACGTCGAGTGCCAACTGCAAGTCGGCACGCGGCCGGCTGCAACACATCAGGATCTGCCGCGGATCGGCGTGTGCAGCCCCGAGGGCGGTGGCTTGTTCCGGCGGTTGGTCGACTTCGCCCTCGCGCACAATGCATCGGCACAGGCCACAGGCCCCGTTCCGGCATTCGTACGGAAGATCGAGGCCTGCGCGTAATCCGGCTTCCAGCACCGTTTCCTCGGCCCGCGCCATGACCAGGTGTCCACCCGGCTGGAACAGAATCTGGAACTCGCGGGCGCGTTGCCCGCGTGACCTGGATAACCAGGGCAACCCGAACAGCAAGACAAGAAACGTCGCCAATGCTCCGAAACTCCACGCCGGCGGGATGGCTTCCATCAACGGCAAGGGCCCGAGCAGAATCCAATCGAGCTGGATGCTCTGGATATCCAACTCCAGTGCCGCCGGCCCGCCCTGGCTCAGAACCGGCACGGCCGTTGAAAGCACCACAAACGCAGCCAGCAATCCCCAGGCAATCGGCTTCGGCGGCATGGTCCGCGCCTTCGGCACCCGCTGGACATGGACCCACATCAACAGCAACACGAACAAGGGCAGCCCGATATGCAAGAACGAGAGCAATGAGAAGAATCGATCACTGACCTGCGCCGGCGAAAGGACATTTCGTGCGAGCGTCCCGCCCAGGCCCGGCAACCATTCCAGCCACTCGAACGTGGTGGTGGTCACGTACTGCGCCAGGCGGTCCCAGGGCAACATGAACCCGTTGATGGCAGATGCATACGTGAGTGCGATCAGCACGACGCCCGTCAACCAGGAGAACCCGCGGAACCCGCTGAGCCGGTCGAACGCAAAGTGCCGGACCATATGCATGACCATCAACACCACCATGCCATCCGACGCGTATCGGTGCAGGCTGCGCAGGATGCCGCCGAAATACCACTGCTCGCGACTCAGGACCTCCATCGAGCGGTACGCGTCGGCCACACTCGTCTCGAACATGGCATACAGGTACAGGCCACTGCCGGCCACGATCCAGAACAGCCAGAAGACGATTGCGCCGAGGTGATAGAACGGATTCAGGCGATCACCGAAGACACGATTCCAACCTGACTCGACGCGCAGGAACAGAAATTTCAGTCCGCGCTGGATCAATCGGATCATACCGAAGCCCGGTCTTTTCGACGGCCTCGAAACGCCTGCCACACCACGATGACAAACAGCAGCCCACCGATGATGGCGATGAGGCCACCCAGTCCCATGAGCCCCATGCCGGCTACTTCGGACGAGGTGCGCAAGACTTGTTCAGACCCTGCCACTTTCCGCTGGACTCCATAACCACCGGACCAGACGAGCCCGATGATGTGCAGCAGTTGCCCGAGTCCGTAGACCAGTGGTTGCCAGCGTGCCAGGCGGCCGGTCGGCGCCGCCAGGCCGAATCTCGGCAGCAACAGGTAAACGAGGCCCATCAGCGCCAGCGTCACGCCGACGATACAACCGTGGTAATGCGCGGGGATCCGCACATTGTTCCCCTGGATGACCACACCGATCAGCCCGCCCGCGGCAAACAGGGCCATCGACGCAAACAGCGCGGAACGGAGTGGCGCCATGGCCGCCGCGTGTGTCCGCCCTGCCCGGAACCACGCCACGATCACTGCCAGGCCAATGGGCAGGATCGCGAGCCCACCACCGAATCGCATGCCCCAGGTGTGCAGGTCGCGATGCAGGACACTTTCCACCGGAGCCACCAGATACGCGACCGGCGTGACGAACACCGACAACAATGCCAACAGCAGCAGGATCACGAGCACCCGGGCGCTGATCGGCAGCACCATGGCGGTGGCGAAGGCGAGCCAAACCCAACCGACCAGCATCAGCAAGGTCCAGACAAACTGCAGCGCATGCCCGCCACCCCAGAACAGGATCTCGTAGTACATCCGCGCGTCATCAACACGCGGGGTCAACCAGACCGATGCGGCAAACGCCAGCACCGC
>JBEIPT010000424.1:0-3318 GCA_040376895.1 Lysobacteraceae bacterium
GCGCTGTGTTCATCGGCCCAGGCAGGCAGCACCGGCGGACGTTTGAGCAGCAGGAAGGCAACCGGAATGTCATCGGCCAACAGGGCAAATCCTTTGACGCCGGGGCCGGGTTTGGACAACAAGGTGTGCAGCGCACCATGAATGTCGCCGGAGAATCTGATTTGTTCTTTGCGAACTTCGATGGCCTCGACCTGCTGGCGCTGGCGCGCGTTCAGGGTTTCGTAAGGCACGAGTCGGGTTGTCACTGGAGTGTCCTTTTTCCATCAGAAATGAGCCTCGGATTCTAGCGAGTTTGCGCCCATGGATTATTTTTATTTCGACTGTCGATTCGGCATTTCGCCGAACGACTAAGGGTGTCTTCACAACAAAAAACACGGAGAACCACCATGAACGCAACTCACGAAATCGAGACTCTGATCGACACCTATCGCCAGGCGGTCATCGCCAAGGATGTCGAGAAAATCATGGCGTTGTATGGCGATGACATCGTCTCCTACGACGCGGTCAAGGCCCTGCAGTTTCGCGGCAAGACTGCCTACCGCAAGCATTGGCTGGAATGCATGGAAATGTGCCAGGGCGCGCATAAGTTCGACTTCGATCAGATGAACGTCGTGGCGGACGAGCACATCGCCTTCGCTCATTGGCTGGCCCATTGCGGCGGCACCAACGACAAGGGCGAAACCCAGGCCTGCTGGATGCGCGTGACCGCCTGCTATCGTCGCGAGGCCGGCCAATGGCGCATCGTCCACGAACACTGGTCGGCCCCGTTCGACATGACGAGCGGCACTGCGCTGTTCAACCTTGAACCCTGATCGTCGGGAATCAGCGCCAAAACATCAAACTGCAGCCATAGTTGATCAGTTCGATCGGAGAGCCCCATGAAGTACTTATGCCTGGTCTACAGCAACGAACAGGAATTGCACTCACTGCCCGAAAGCCCCCAGGACGCCGAGTGCATGGCCTATGCCGAATCGATCCAGGGCAGCGGCCGCATGCTCGCCGCCGAGGCGCTGGAGTCGGTGCAGACCGCCACTACCGTGCGCATGCGCAACGGCAAAATGTCGATCACCGACGGCCCGTTCGCCGAAACCAAGGAGCAATTGGCCGGCTTCTACCTGATCGACGCCAAAGACCTCAATGAAGCCCTTCAGGTTGCCGGCAACATTCCTGCGGCGCGGGTCGGGTGTGTCGAGGTACGGCCGGTTCGAGAGTTGAATCCTTAACGGTCACAGGCAAGGAGATTCCATGGTGACGCAAGGCATGCAGGACTGATGCCCGGAGTGTCGGTCAAGGCTCGGGTCGAGCAGGTTTACCGCGAAGAGTCGCGGCGGATCCTGGCGACCCTGATCCGTCTGCTTGGCGATTTCGACCTCGCCGAAGAAGCCTTGCACGAGGCGTTCTTTATCGCGGTCGAGCGCTGGCAGCGTGACGGTGTGCCGGACAATCCACGGGCGTGGCTGGTTTCCACCGGGCGTTTCAAGGCCATCGATGTATTGCGTCGCCGCGCGCGGTTTGCCGCGTCCCGGCCAATGCTGATCGCTCAACTGGAGGCGCTGGAGCAGGCTGACTGGAGTGACGACGACGTGGAAGACGATCGCTTGCGCCTGATCTTCACCTGCTGTCACCCGGCACTCGCGGCGGATGCTCAAGTGCCGCTGACATTGCGCGAAGTCTGCGACCTGACCACCGAAGAAATCGCCCGGGCGTTTCTTTCCGCACCGGCCACCATTGCCCAGCGCATCGTGCGGGCCAAAGCGAAAATCCGCGACGCGAAAATTCCCTACCAAGTGCCGACCCTGGCGGAATTGCCCGAGCGACTCGACAGCGTGCTGCGGGTGATTTACCTGGTGTTCAACGAAGGCTACTCGGCGTCCGTCGGCACCGAGCTCATCCGTGAAGACCTCACCCGCGAGGCGATCCGCCTCGGGCGTTTGCTGATGGAACTGCTGCCCGAACCCGAGGTGATGGGCCTGCTGGCGCTGATGCTGTTGCATGAATCACGGCGTCCGGCGCGGACGTCGTCGAGTGGCGAGCTGATCCTGCTGGATGAGCAGGACCGTTCGCTGTGGGACGCCGGGTTGATTGCCGAAGGCTGCGCGCTGATCGAGCGTGCGCTGAGTACCCGGCGATTCGGTCCTTACTGTTTGCAAGCGGCCATCGCGGCGGTGCATGCCGAAGCGCCGACGGCGGGGGAGACCGATTGGCTGCAAATTGTGGGGCTGTATGACGTGCTGTTGGCGGCCGTGCCTTCGCCGGTGATCGAATTGAACCGTGCGGCGGCGATCTCCAGGCGGGATGGGCCGTTGGCGGGGTTGACGCTGATTGAGGGGATTCTGGGACGCGGGGATTTGCTGGATTACCACCTGGCACATTCGGCGCGGGCCGAGTTTTGTCGGCAGTTGGGACGGGTGGAGGAGGCACGGGCGGCGTATGAGCGGGCGCTGGAGTTGACGCAGCAGGTGCCGGAGCGGCGGTTTATCGAGGCCCGGATCAAGGCTTTGAAATAACGTGCCGGACCTTCATTCCAGCATCTTGCCCAACAACCAGCTCCCCGCCGGCCCCGGCGGATGCAGCCGCGACCACAGCGCATCGACGAACAGCGGTTTCGGCCATCCGCGCACGTTCAACTCCTGCAACGTCCCGGCGCCAAACCGTCCCACCAGCCACCGCGGCAACGGCGCCCAACCGAATCCGCCCTGGGCCATTTCCAGCAGCATCAAATAACTCGGTGCCGACCAGACGCGCCCCTTGGCGCGGCTTTCATACGGATTGACGATCGTCGCCAGACGCAACTCCCGGTGCTGTTGCAAGATGTCCTGATCGATGACAGCCAGCGTTGCCAACGGATGCTCGCGGGACACGAACAGGGCGATTTCGGTGCGCTCTGCCACCGTCGAGCTGACCAGATCCGGTGGGTAACTTTCCTGTTGCTCGGCGAACGCCACATGCGCCCGTCCGCTTTGTACCAGCGCCACCAGGTCATCGCATTCGGCGATCAGGCATTCGAGCTCAAGGTCCGGGTATCGCTGTTCGAACGCACTGAGCGCCGCTTCGAAACGGTCGGACTGATAGGTGTCGGAAATCGCCACGGTCAGCTTCGGCTCAACCCCTTGAGCCAACTGGCTGGCGGTCATTTCCAGACGGCTGGTGGCCGCCAGAATCTCCTCGGCCCGCTGCAACATCACATGCCCGGCCGGTGTCAGGGTCGGCTTGCGGCTACTGCGGTCGAACAGGATCAGATCCAGATCAATCTCCAGGCTCGCCACTGCGGCGCTGATGGTCGACTGACTGCGCCCGAGCTTGCGCGCCGCGGCGGAA
>JBEIPT010000256.1:0-5606 GCA_040376895.1 Lysobacteraceae bacterium
AGCACGATCAGCTTGTGAGCACGGCTCAGCGCGAAGCGGGCAACGGCAGCATGGCCGTTGTGGAAGGGCTCGAAACGCCCGATGAACACCAGATAATCAAATTGTTCCATGAGACTCCCTCACGGTTGAAGAAATGCCGAAGGTCTTTCCTTCGACGGTTCCGACTATACGCCGATGTCGGGGCGTCTTGGGGCTCGCAGTGCAAGGCATTTTGCGGGCGTTCATTGAACCGGCAGAGGTTGAGAAACGTCGTGAAGACACCTATCAGCAGTCTGACAAGCGCTCGCCCTGGTGCTGGTTTCGAGTGCGATAGGCTGAGGGTGTCAGGCCTGTCGCTGCCTTGAAAGCGCGGTTGAACGGCCCAAGCGACGCAAATCCTGCCTCACCGCTGATCTCCAGGATTGTCCTCGTCGACGTCGCGTCATCCAGCAACCGGCATGCTTCGCTGATTCGATACCGGTTGATCAACTGGTTGAAGTTGCGCTCCCCGAGGCCGTGCGTGATCGCACGGCTGATCTTGTGCTCGACGGTGCCGAGTCGGCGCGTCAGGTCGGCTACTCTGAGTTCGGGATCGCGGTGGATCGACTCGACGTCCAGCAGACGCAAGATCGCCGCGGCCAGTTTCCTGTCTTCGGCCGTCGGACTGGAATCCGCGGGATCCGGATCGGCGACCGGCAGACAAGAGTCGGCGATCTTGTCCTGATCACGCTGTTGCCGCCGTTTGGCCAACACCCAGAGGGTGTAGATCACGATCGACATGGCGCAGAGGCTGTTCACCACAGGCTGATAGGGCTCGGCCACCACACTACTGACGGTTCCCACCAGCACGCAGCCGCCGAAGATCGTCAGAAACCCAAGTCGCAGGTGGCGTTCACCACGGGACAATGATCCGGACCAACCGCGCAGCCCTTCCGCAAAGGCCAGTACCAGCATGGCCGAGCCCAGGAAATCGAGCAGTGCGCCGACCACTGCCACAGGCGAACCTTCGGCCACCGCACCATCCCGAGCCGCAACCCGCCAGATCACGATCATCGTCGCAACACCCAGCGCTACGGCAGCGTGAGGCAAACCGACGGCGCCATCACCGCGGAACAAGGCCCGGGACACCAACCAATAGGCGTTGCAGGTCGCCGACCCACCGACCGCGGCAACCCACCAGAGCCAGCCAGTCTCGGGGCTCAGGAATGGGCGCAACATCGCCAGCGCTACCGATCCGCAGAAAATCGCGAACAGTACCTCGGCATCACTTTTCTGCCGCCGGAACAAAAGGCCGATGGTCGCACCGAGAGCAAGGATCACGACCGCGATGGTCGCCAGCGGCACGTTGGGCTCGGTCATGCGGTGGGTCCTGTGAAGATCGCGGGAAAGTATGAAGAGCCGATTGCCAACCGACAAGGCCTGATCGTCATGCGTGAACACCGGCCAAACGCCGATTCTCCGGTCATTGTTTCGGCTGGCCGATTTCCAATTCGGCAAGACGCCCGAGCGTGGTGTCGGCATCGTGGCCGGGACCTTCCAACTGGAGCCACAACATGTCGCCCAATCTTCGCCTGCCGGGAGCACCCAGAGCCCTGTCCATGTCCGCCGCTGCCTGGCTAGTCACAGCGACCTTGGGTCAGTGGGCATTCGTCGCCTTCATCCTCGCGTTTCACCTGCCACCCACGCTTCGGGGTGACTTGATGGCCCTCAACGACAAGCCGCACATCACCGGCTGGGTGCCGGGCGACTGGCTTGGCAACGTCCAACTCCTGGCGCACGTGTTCGTGGCCGCGATCGTGACGTTTGCCGGGGTGATCCAGTTGCTTCCGTCCCTGAGGCGCCGGTGGCCTGCGATCCATCGCTGGAACGGCCGCCTGTTTTTTGTGACGGCCCTGGTAGCAACGGTGACGGGCTTCTACCTGACCTGGATCCGCGGCTCGCAACTCGGAGCCGGAAGTACGCTGTCGATCAGCCTGAACGGCGCGTTGATCCTGATCTTCGTCGGGCTCGCATGGCGCAGTGCGCTGGCCCGCGACTTCGCTACGCATCGACGACACGCGCTCCGCGCGTGGCTGCTCGTCAACGGTGTGTGGTTCCTGCGTATCGGCATCATGCTGGCTGGACTGGCGCTCGCCCCGCTGGGCATCGAGATGAGCTACGACGGGTTCGTCTTCGTCGGGGTCAGTTTCATGAGCTGGCTGATGCCCCTGACCGTGGTCGAGCTCTACTTCCGAGCCGAACGAAGTGCCAGCGCCACATTCCAGTACGCGACGGCTGGCCTGTTGCTTCTGTTGGCGCTCGCCACGCTCGCAGGCAGCGCTGCAGCCGCGGCATTCATGTGGTGGCCGAGGCTTTGACCTGAATTGAATTGAATCGCCGAATGGCGACGAGGCGTGCCGGCGACTTCCGGCCGCCTTGCGTTACAGCAACCCCGGATTACGCAACCACAAATCCAGATTGAGCGCACTCGCAAACGACACCCACGCGAGATACGGTACCAACAGCCACGCAGCAAACCGATCGATGCGCCAGAAGCGCTGGATGCAGATTGCGATCAGCACCCAAAGGCCAACGATGTTGAGCATCGCCCATCCGCCTTCCTGCCACGCGAAGAACACCCAGCTCCACAGACCGTTCAGCAGCAACTGAGCCAGGAACAGCGCCACTTCGGTCCGCGATCCGGAAAAGCCCCGCTTGCGCCAGACTCGCCAGAGCGACACGGCCATCATCGTGTACAGCAAGGTCCAGACTGGCCCGAACAACCACGCCGGGGGCGCCCAGTCCGGTTGTGCCAGTTGCCGGTAGAACGACGGGGCACTCATCGATCCGGCCGCACCCGCTGCCGCCACCCCGTAACACAGCAGAACGCAGCCGAGCAGGACCAGCAACGAAAGGACTTTTGATGGAGCGGTGGTCATGGCGGCTGGAACCTCTGATCGGATGGACAGGTGCGTGAGTGAGGTCGAAAGGATCGCAGGCCGGACGTGCAGGTGCCGGCAAGACGTTCTTGACCCTCCCGAACCGCGCTGTGGTCGGTCATAATGCCCCGTTCCCCTACCCCTGCCCCATCCCATGAACTTCAACTCCTGGCATTTCATCGCTTTTTTCCTCGTGGTCTTCGTGATCACGTGGCCGATGAAGCGTTATTCGGTGTTGTGGCGGTTCACGATGCTGGTGGCCAGTTACTACTTCTACGGCTCGTGGAACTGGATGTACCTGGGCCTGATCATGTTCAGCACGGTCTTCGACTTTTGGGTGGGCCGAAGACTGGACCTGGCAAAAGATCCCAGACGCTGGATCATTGGTTCGGTGTTCATCAACCTGGGTGTGCTGGCGTTTTTCAAGTACACGAATTTTGCGTTCGAGACTGCCAACTGGGGTCTGGCCGCCATGGAAGCGGCATTCCGGTTCAACGCCATTGATGTCGCGCTGCCGGTCGGCATTTCGTTCTACACGTTCCAGAGCATGAGCTACACGATCGACGTGTATCGCGGTGACCTGAAACCCCGCAGCAGCCTGCTCGATTACGCGTTGTTCGTGGCGTTTTTCCCGCAACTGGTGGCTGGCCCGATCGTGCGTGCCAGCGAGTTTTTCCGCGATCTCGATTCGCCCAAGCACATTCCGGCGAAAGGAATCGCCTACGCGCTGATCCTGATTGCGCTCGGTTATGTCAAGAAGGCCGTGTTTGCAGACTCTCTGGCAGAAGTGGCGGACCCGGTCTGGGACGCACCGATGGCACACGACGCCTGGACGGTGCTGCTTGCAGTCTACGCCTTCGCGTTCCAAATCTACTTCGACTTCTCGGGCTACACCGACATCGCCATCGGCATCGCGATGCTGTTCGGCTTCGAGTTCCCGAAGAACTTCAACTATCCCTACATGGCCACGTCGCTCCAGGATTTCTGGCGTCGCTGGCACATGACGCTGTCGCGCTGGCTGCGCGACTATCTGTACATCGCACTGGGCGGCAACCGCATCAGCGTGTCGCGCACCTACGTGAACCTGTTCCTGACCATGCTGCTGGGTGGGCTCTGGCACGGCGCCAGCTGGAACTTCGTGATCTGGGGCGCCTTGCACGGCAGCTGGCTTGTCATCGAACGCCTCATCCTGGCCCGTATCCCCGGATGGGAAAGCAACTTCATCGGCGTCAAGGTGTTCCGCTGGTTTCTCACCTTCCACGTAGTCTGCCTGTCCTGGATCTTCTTCCGCGCCAAGACCTTCGATGGTGCCTTGCTGATGCTCGGCCAGATCGGTCAATTGGCTCAGGCCACATTCGATACAGCAGCCCGAAACGGCATCGCCATCCTGTGCATACTGCTGCTGTTGCACTGGGCGTTTGGCCGTTTCGACCTGAAGCACCGCATCGGCAATGCCAGCTGGCCAGTCCATGTTGGAGCAACCACGCTGGCCTTGCTCGTGCTGGCGCTGTTCACGCCCGACACCGTCGCCCCGTTCATCTACTTCCAGTTCTGAGGCGACCATGGTGCGATATCTGCTGCCCCGTATCCTGTTGCCACTGATGCTGCTGCTCGGCGTCGAGATGGCATTCCGCTTCGGCGTCTGGGAGCCGCTGGCTGCCCGTGACAGTCACAGCGGCACCAGCATCCGAGCGAAACAGGGTTTGTTGGCGCACACAGGGCAAATCGACTTCATCACCCTCGGGTCGTCGCGCGCGGAGTACGGCCTGGACCATCAACTGATCCACGAGCATGCCCGCGAGCGTGGCATCGCCCACCTCAACGTGTCGCAACCCGGCTCACACTGGCTGAGCATCACCACGATCAGTGCCTGGGTACGCAAACACCATCCTGAGCTCAAGGGCGGCGTGATCGGACTGTCCTATCTGGATTTCCAGTATCCGTTCAACGGCAGTTACGAACTGGCAATCGCCCAACCGTTCCGACCTTTGTTCCAACAGCCTGAGTTGTACCGATATCAGTTCGATCCGAACAAGAAGGATACCTACGGCACCTGGTCGGCATTACTCGCCTACCGGCAGGACATCCGGAGTTACCTCGAACACCCGGGTCGTCGCCACAAGACGAATGCCTGGTTCACCGAAAACAAGCCTTGGCGCTTCGACGAAAATCCCGAGACCGGCCGCGATGTCTGCGCGATGCCTTGGACCTCGATCGAGCAATGCCTGGCATCCCACCCGGCAGACGATGCACAGACCCAGTTCGTCAACAGCTGCAAGGCCTTTGCCCCGGGTGGTGCACGTGCCGACTGGTCGAATCTCGGCGCGGACGAAACCCTTCAGGCCGACCGTGCCCAGGCACAAAACGTCATTCGACAAGCCATCCGCGATCTCGACTGGCCCACACCGCCGGTCATCGTGCTGTTGCCGACCACCCATCATTGGCGCGACGAAATCAGTCCCATCGGCGCCCATGAATGGGCACTTCGGATTCTGTCGCCGTTGGTGGAGCGCGGCGAGATCGTCCTGATCGATCGCAGCGGATTCTTCGACGAACAGGGCAAGACCCGATGTGACGTATTCATCGACCTCCACCACCAGAACGGCAAAGGTGCTCGCGAACTGACCGAACAGCTCCTGCCCGATCTTGACCGGAATCTGTACAGCAGACCCTGAGCGCCCCGCCATGTCTTGACGGGCGGAGGCCATC
>JBEIPT010000480.1:0-2735 GCA_040376895.1 Lysobacteraceae bacterium
CCGCTTCCTCTGCAAGTTGGCTGGTCGCCTCAAGGTTGCCTGCGTCAAGTTTCATGTAGGCAAGGCCGAGCTGAAGGTCGGGCAGTTGATCGCGGGTGTTGGGTTGGTCGAACCTTGTGATGGCCTCGGTCAGTGTCTGTTCCGCTTCGGTTCTTCGGCCCAGCGCACGGAGCAGATCGGCGATGTGGTACGCGGCATCCGCTTCGATGCGTTGCAGGCCGAGTGCCAACGCGTCGCTTCGAATGGCGAGATGGAGGTCGAGCGCCTCCTCCCAGCGTCCTTGCATGGCAACCGAGTGCGCCATCACCTGGCGCCCCCGAATGTTGAGCTCGGACTGGCGTGCATCACGCATTCGAGCGAGCACTGGCGTCAGCATCGCCTCGGTTTCGGCAAACGCACCCTGCTCGTTGAGAATGGTGGCCTTGAGCACGGAGAACTCGGCGAGATCGAATTCGGATTGAGCCTGGGTCGACAACGATTCGAGTTCGGACAAGGCGAGGTTGATGTCACCGGAGTCGATCAGAACCTGCACGTAGTCCAACCCTAGTCGTGCACTCTTGGGATCGGCATCCAGCATACGCTTTGCCGTTTCGACCGCCTCCGGCCAGAGCCGTGCTGCGCGTGCCCGGAGCAATCGAAGATCGGGACGGCGTGTGTCCTCAGGCAAGACGTCGAGTGCCTCGGCAAGTCGACCCTGAGTCAGATAGGCGCGGGCACTCAGCGCTGCGAATTCCGGTCTGGCGACCAGATCGGGATCCAGTTTCGAGATCGCTCCGAGCGCTGCGTCCGGTTGTCCGCGGGACAACAGGACGTCGGCCTCGGCATACGCCACCATGCCTTGTGCCGAGATCTGCTCGCTGGCGGGATCTGGATTGCCGTGATCCCAGGCACCAAGATCGGCGAGGCGATTGGCGAGCAGGTCTGAAAACACCAGAATGTTCTCGACTGGTTGTGATTGCACTGGAATTGAAATCGTGGAGGTGCCGTTGTCGTCACCCAGCAGTATTTCGCCATCCAGGACCAACTTGCCATCGACCTCATTCAAGCTGAATTGTGCCGTATACCAGACATCTACCCGGTACTTTCGCGCCAACTCTGCCGAGTCCGAGGCTGATGGATGGCTGAGCTGGCCATCGCCGACGGGTGCAAGATTGACCGGCCGCACGCCCCATCGCCGCTCGATCGCCTGCGCGAGCATGTGCGACACGGCATCACCGACTTGCTCGGCGCCGCGCCCCTCGATTCGAATGCCCAGATCGGCGGCACTGCGGAAGCTGCTGTCGCGATGGGTCCGCCATTCCGACAGCACCATGATGGCCAGGACAACACCGGTAATGCAACTGACCGCGAGTAATGCCCAACGCCAAGCCGTCCAACCCAGCAACATCCTCGGCAGCAACCCGGGTACTCTGGTTTCGGTTGAAGGGGTCGAGTCTGTGGCCGATTCCTGCGGCTCCGGCAGCACCGGTTCGTTCGTCGGGACAATGGCTGTCTGAGCTCCGGTTGCAACGGACTGTTCGACGATCCGGACCGGGGTTTCCGCTGCAGTCGGGCCGAGGCCTTCGAGACGAGTCACGCCCACGATCACGCGATATCCCAATCGCGGCAGATTGTCGATCAATTCAGTCGTCGCCAGCGGTTTCAGTGCGCTGCGAACTTCCTGCATGGTCTGCGCGACCGTATTGCGTGTCAGGTGTCGCGTGCCCCAGACGCGATCCAGCAACTTCTCCGACGAGACGATATGGGGTGCCGCCTGCAGAAGTTCGGTCAGCAGGCGGAAGGCCTTGGCGCGCAGGCGGATCTCGCCGTTCGGGCCGGTGAGCCGGGCGCACTCGACATCGAGCTCAAAGACATCGAATTGGTAACGCGCCACGATGTCTCTCCACACTCACCTCGATGTCATTTCAGCCCCTGCGTCCGCTCTTGTCAATCGCGATTGCCAGGCACTTCCGTGGCAACCACGTTGGTCGAAATCATCGGCAGGTACGCGTGGCGCAACGCAGAAAGCGCAGATTGGATGTCGCATCCTGGTAAGCGATCAATGGCAACTGGTCGGAGCCAAGGATGAACGCGAATCTGCCAATCGTCGCCGAATCACCGGCAACCAGATGGACCTCGGCACCATCCAGACAATCGCGATCGTAACAACGGGCCAGCCAGATCCCGCTGTCTGAGGTTTCATTGGTGACGATCACGGGTATTTGGTCTGCCGGGATTCGGATTTCCGGCGTGATCCAGTCTGCGGTTGTTGTCGCAGGGGGTGAAAACGAGCCCAGGCTGGCGCCGCCCCCTGCGCAGGTCAGGTTGCAGTGGCCGGTTCCAAAACCGGGGCTGAGGATATTGCGCACATAGGTCAGGCCCGGGTTCCGGAAAGCAAGACTGGCGTAGGTAGCGCTGGAGGAGCCCAGCGATTCGACGGTGATCGGTGAAGGTACGGTGCTGCAGGCTGCGTCGGTGCATAAACTGAGCCTGAGTTCCTGTGCCGTGGAATCCTGGTAGGCGAGTTGCGGGTTGCCGCTGCTGTCGCTGCCGAGGTTGATGGCCGAAAAGTTCGTGGTGCCGATGTTGCTTTGGATGACGACATTGGGCGTGACGCCGGTACACGCAACGTTCCCACATCGTGCGAGTCGGACCTGCCCCGAACCCCCGGTACTGCTGTAGGCGATCAGGGGGCGACCCGAAGCTGGAACATGAAGGCTCAGAGCATCGCCAAGCGCATTGCTGCCGGTCGGCGA
>JBEIPT010000305.1:0-4712 GCA_040376895.1 Lysobacteraceae bacterium
AATGTATCCAAAGCGGTGATCGGCAAACTGAAGAATGGGCGTCCGCTGATCAGGCCGTTCTGTGCGCCGGCTTCGGCATGAATGGCTACCTTGACTGCTTCAGCCATGGGTCTCGCCACCAGAACACCGCCTTCGGCACTTTCCGACAACAGACGATCAAGCTGATAGACGGTACCGCCGCTGCTGACTGGCGATGAGCCACCCGACACGGCGAGCTGACCTTCCAGCACATCCCCTTCGTGTAACGCAAACGCAAACGAAGCAGACAACAGATCAGCCAGTTCACTGTCTCGCCGCAGATTGCTGGCTGCCTGCAGAGCCCGCATCAGTGCATCGGCGCCGGCGAATCCGATGATCGCTCGTGACCCGGTCTGAACCAGCACCTGACCCTCGGCGCGACGAGCGACAATATCGATGGCCGAGACAAAATCACTCATGTCCTTGGCGCGTTGCGGAATCTGGTCACGCGGGAACGGCTTGGCCAGAGCGCGACACTCGATCCCCAACACGATCCGCGTGACCAATGCCGGCGGACGCGTTCGCATGGCGGTGACTTGACCACCTGCAGGCGTCACACGTTCCGATTTTGGTTCGGGCAGGAACCGGGACAGGTTCGACACGTATCCTTCGATGTCACTTTTCTCACGCAGATCCGACAGCAGGCGATCGAAACTGCGCGACAGTCGCGCCAGCTCATCGTTGCCCGATACCGAGATGCGGGTCTGGTAATTGCCGTCCGCCGCTTCTTCGGCTGCGGTCGCCAACTGGTGCACGGGCCGCAAGGTGGCTTTCGCGAGCAGGTAAGACAACGGCAGCGCCAGCACCAAAGACCCCAGGCCGGCAGCCAGTACCAGATTCAGAATGCGCTGGAACCCGGCGTAGGCGCGATCGGCCGACGTCAGCAGCAAAGCCGATCCGAGATGCGGGCCGGCATCGGCATCCACTGGCCGAAGACGCCCGATCCATTTGCCATTGCCGAGCGTGAGCTCGAGTTTTTCCACCGACTGCGCGGTTTCGATCGCCTTGCCGGCAAGCGAATCCGGTGTCAGGTTCTTCGCGAGATCCTGCACCTGTTCGTCGCTCAGCGAACTCGACACTACTTTGACCGGTACACCCGGAAACAGATAGGCGATGTGCGCACCACTGACGTTGCCGACTTTCATCGCAAACGACTCGTCCACAGCCTGGGCAAGCAACAGGAAACCCAGCAGGTCCTCGTCGCGCTGCACCGGCGTGATTGCCGCCTGGTAGAGAATTTCACCCTGGCGCCAGAAACCCGAGATGGACTGCACGTCACTGATCGCCGGTTGCAGGAAGGCGTCGTCACGAAGCGATTCCTGAACCGCTTCCTGCTCGTCCGTTCGCGCCAGAACATTCCCTTCGTCGTCGAGGAAGATGCCCAGAGCAAACCCATACTGCCCTTGGCGTTCACTCAGCAGATCGGCCAGCGACACGCTGCCGGTCGCGAGCGGATCCACCAATTCGGTCTCGCCGAACAGACCGGCATCTGTCGCCGAATCGGTCGAACTGGCGAAGTACTGGACGACTGCCGGGTCCTGCGCGATAAAACTGACCAGCGTCTGGATTTTCTCGAGCTGCGCTTCTTTCTCGGCATCCTGCACACTGACCGACGTCGAAAGTGCCGATTCGACACTGGCATCCGCGATCTTTCGGCCCTGACTGTAGGTAACAGCCACTGCCGCGAGGATCGCCGCCGTGATCAAACCACCGCAAACGAGAAAGATGCGGGCAGCGAGCGGCAGTCGGACTGCCGGCTTAGTAGTTTGCATTGGGGGTCCTCTGGTACGGCTTGCCGAACTTGTTGGTGTGCGTGGGCACCTTGCGCTTGCTGAACTCCAGCGTCAAGGCCAGCGGGGCAGTTTCGCCGACCACAACCTTTTGGCGCAGGGGCGGCGCACGATCGTGGAAGACGACCAACTCCCCCTCGCCGGGCGGCAATCCGTTCAGCACAAAACGCCCTTGGGCATCGGCACGGGTGTGGAACGGCGTATCGAGAATCAGGATGAAACCGTACATGGAATGATGCACGTTGCAATAGACACGCACCAGGCCAACCCGATCAAAGGTATGGATCTTGCCCTGACCCTTGCCGTACTGGCCAGTGTCGAACGCATTGTCGGTCGAGGTTGAAAACGCGTTGTGCAGGATCGGGTCTTCGTTCGGGAACTGGACCGAACCGCCGACGGGCAGCGCCAGGATTCTGGGCACAAACTGCTTTCGGCGTGTGGTCATGATCGCCGGGTTGGCCGGCGGCACCGGCACCACGGGCTGTTTGGGCCGGAAGTAGATGACCGCATCCTGCGCTTCGGTAGCCCGCAGTGCCGCACCGTTTGCGGTGACCTGCAATTGCCCGCGAATCACACCGTCCGGCGGCGCAACGACCTTCGGTTCGACAGCAAAGGCAGACCCGCACGAGCCCACCAGCGTCACAATCCACGCCCATCGCCACATCATCCGCACTTCCCCGCATCGGTTGTTCTGGCATGATCTTAACGCAGGACCATCCGCCCACCACTGCCTTTTCCCAGAAACCGACATGTCGACCATCCACATCACACACCAGCACAAGAAAAACCATGCCGAGGCCAAGGCCGCGGTCAATCGGGTCGCAAAGTCGATCGCCAAGAAGTTCGACGTGACCCATGGCTGGGACGGCGACGTCCTCCACTTCGAGCGAAGCGGCGTACACGGCTCCATCACATTGGAGAAAGGCCAGGTCACGGTGTTTGCCAAGCTCGGATTGCTGTTGTTTGCCATCAAGGGTCCAGTGGAAGCTGCAATTCACGAGTACCTCGACCGGGAGTTCGGTGATTGAATTTCAATGGGCATGCTTTGCAACACTGTCTTTCGTCAGTGTCGTATGGCATCGCCGAGCGCCTAGTCTCCGGGCAGAATGTCCGGCGGTCTGAAAGATGCTGCCCTTGAGGCTGGTCTGGCAGGGAGACTGAACCCGATCCATCCCATCCTCACAATCCTGCAGACAACGCCCGGCAAAAGTGTTGCTGCATCGACAAACAGCCTGATCAGGAGTGCGCATGGCCAAGCAGAACATCACGGGTTGTATCCTTGCCGGCGGGCGCGGGCTGCGCATGGGCGGTGCCGACAAGGGCCTGGTTACCTGGCAGGACAAGCCAATGGTGCAGCACATGCTGGAACGGCTCGCGCCGCAGGTCGGTCCGATTCTGGTCGTCGCCAATCGGAACATCGACCGGTACCAAACATTTGGAGTACCTGTGGTTTCGGATACCAGCCCGGGTTTTCTCGGTCCGATTGCCGGAATCACCACAGCCCTGGCCCAATGCGAAACGCCGTATCTGGTGACCACCCCTTGCGATACACCGGGTTTCCCGCTGGATCTCGTGGCACGCCTCCATCTCGCACTGGACGGCGGCGATGCCGACGTCGCGGTCACGCACGATGGCGAACAACGCCAGTATCTGTTTTCGATGTATCGGCAATCGCTGGCACCGATCGCCGAAGCGGCCCTGGCGGCCGGTGAGCGCGCCATTTGGCGTTGGCACGAAAAACTGAATGTCGTGGAAGTGCCGTTTGCCAATGCGGCAGCCCAGTTCGAGAACTTCAATTCCACGAAGGATGTCCGTTGACGCCCTGATGTCGAAACCGCATTCAGCTTTACCAGCCCCGGAAGTATCGGCACCGCATCCACCCAAACCCATTGCCTACGACGAGGCCCTGGCGCGTCTGAAGGCGCTGGCAGCGGTCGTGCCGCGCCCCCAGGAGTGGCGATCGATAGGACAATGTCTGCACGCCGTGCTGGCGGCTGACATCCATGCGCCCGCTGACGTCCCTGGCTTCAGGCACTCCGCCATGGACGGATATGCGCTGCCACAAGGCGAAACCGGACATCCGGCTGGCGCACGGTTCCGCGTGTCGGGTGAGACGCTTGCAGGCGGCACAAAACAATCGCTCGCAGACGGTGAGTGCCTCGCCGTGGCAACCGGCGCGATCGTGCCGGACCAGTGTGATGCCGTGGTGCCCAGGGAAAACATCGACCTTGAAGAAAACGGCATCGTCCTGCGCGTTGCCGTTTCCGCCAAAGCCAACATCCGCCCGGCAACGGATGACTTTGCACGCGGGCATTTGATTGCACCTGCCGGCACTGTCGTCGATGCGGCGCTGTTGGCGACGGCAGGCACCTGCGGTTTGGCCCGTTTGCCGGTATTCGAGGCATTACGCGTCGCGGTGATCGTCACCGGTGACGAAGTCGTTCAGGTCGGTGAACCGGCGGGCGTGGGCCAAAGGATTGACAGCAACGGTCCGCTCGTCCGTGCATGGTTCGCCGAACGGGGTATCTCGATCCACAGTATCGGACCGCTTCGCGATGACCAGACGCTGCTGCGCGAAACCGTCGCCGCGGCCACGGCAAACCATGACCTGGTCCTGATCACCGGCGGCGCATCGGTCGGACCAGTCGACCACACCCCGGCTGTCCTGAACGAGTTGGGCCAACTCGTGTTCTGGCGGGTGGCGGTGAAGCCCGGCATGCCTGTACTCGCGGCACGTTTGGGGCAGAGTATCGCGCTCGGTCTGCCCGGAAATCCCGTGTCGGTGTTTGCCAGCCTGCATGGGTTCGTCGCGCCGCTGTTGCGGATGTGGTTGCGCCAACCCGAACCGCAGCCGCTGCTCGCGCAATTGAAGCTGCCGATCACCAAATCGCATGGTCGGCTGGA
>JBEIPT010000590.1:0-1848 GCA_040376895.1 Lysobacteraceae bacterium
GACGTGGCCTGGTCGGCACGGCGGAAGCGGGAGTCGGTGGTTTTCGGACGCATCGGCATGAATTCGTAAGGAACTGACGACAGCATGAATATCATCATTGTCGCCAATCCGGCGGTCGGCACCCGAGTGATTCAGCTCGGCGAGCCGCGTAACCGTCGAATCGCGCTGGCAGTACTGCTTGGTGCAGTGCTTCTGATTGCCATGCTCGGCGCCTGGTTTGGCGCGAGTGTCCTGGGTCCGAAGCGAACGCAGGAACGTCTGGCGCAAACGCGCTCGGCGCTGAGCGAACAGCAGTCGGAAGTCGAACGTCTGTCGAAGCTCGTCAATCGGGACATGAACGCCCTGGCCATGCGCCTGGGGCGCCTGCAAGCTGAATCAACCCGACTGAATGCACTGGGTGAACGCCTGGCACAGATCGGTCAACTCGATGATGGCGAATTCAACTTCGGTGCCGAACCCGACGTCGGTGGTCCTCTTGGTACGACGCTGGTGTCGATGCCACCGGCGGAATTCGGTGCACAGATCCAGCGGCTCGAGCGTCAGATGTCGACCCAGTCCAAGCAGCTCAGCCTGCTCGAAGGCCTGCTGATCGACTCGTCACTCGATGCCAGCCTGATGCCGAACGCCTTGCCGGTGAACTCGGGTTACATCTCCTCGAACTACGGTTACCGCGCCGATCCGTTCACGGGTGGCCGCGATTTCCACCCCGGCGTCGATTTCGACGGCAACCTCGGTGATGACGTGCTGGCCGTTGCCGGCGGCGTGGTCAGTTTCTCGGGCGTCAAGCCCGGATATGGCAAGACGGTCGAAATCGACCACGGCAACGGACTGGTGACGCGCTACGCGCATCTGTCGCAGCTGAAAACCCAGGTAGGCGACCCGGTCCGCACCGGTACGCTGATCGGCGGAATGGGCTCGACCGGACGGTCGACCGGCACGCATTTGCACTTCGAGGTATGGAAAGAAGGCCGGATCGTCAATCCGCGCGACTACCTCAAGGCACAAAAGCACTGATATTCACCCGATCTTGATAAACTAGCGGGCGACCCCCATGTCGCTTGCGCGCTTTGAGGCCGCACGCTCCGTTACCGGGGTGAAGCGGCCTCATCGCATCTTGCGGCCCAAGAATTCCAAATTACGGCAGACCCATGTTCCAGAAACTCCTGACGTCCCTGTTCGGCAGTCGAAACGACCGCATCCTCGCCCAGCTTGAGAAATCAGTTGCCCGCATCAATGCGCTGGAAGAGGGGCTGAAGTCGCTTACCGACGAGCAACTCAAGGCCAAGACCACCGAGTACAAGGAACGCTACGGCAAGGGCGAGACGCTCGACCAGCTGTTGCCCGAAGCCTTTGCGACCGTGCGTGAAGCCTCCAGTCGTGTGCTGGGCATGCGCCACTACGACAAGCAGATGGTCGGCGGCATGGTCCTGCACATGGGCAAGATCGCTGAAATGCGTACCGGTGAGGGCAAGACCCTGATGGCCACGCTGCCGGTGTATCTCAACGCGCTGGCCGGTGAAGGTGTGCACGTCGTCACCGTCAACGACTATCTGGCACGCCGCGATGCAGCCTGGATGGGCCGGGTCTACAACTTCCTCGGCCTTACCGTCGGTGTGGTCGTGCCGAACATGCCGCCGGACGAAAAGCGTGCGTCGTATCGCGCCGACATCACCTACGGTACGAACAACGAGTACGGCTTCGACTACCTGCGCGACAACATGGTGTACGAGGCAGCCGACCGCGTGCAGCGTGGGCTGAACTTTGCCATCGTCGATGAGGTGGACTCCATTCTCATTGACGAAGCGCGCACGCCCTTGATCATCAGCGGGCAAGCCGAAGATCAGACCC
>JBEIPT010000204.1:0-6875 GCA_040376895.1 Lysobacteraceae bacterium
ACGAGCCGGCTTCTGCATTGGATCCGATTTCAACGGTTAAGATTGAAGAGCTGATCTACCAGTTGAAAGCCAACTATACGATCCTGATCGTCACGCACAACATGCAGCAGGCGGCGCGATGTTCGGACTACACAGCGTTCATGTATCTCGGTGAACTCGTCGAGTTCGGCGAGACCGAAACCATCTTCACGAAGCCGACGAAACAGCAGACCGAAGACTACATCACCGGCCGTTTCGGCTGAGCAAGGAGCGCACGGACATGACCCCGGCCAACGAACACATCGTCAAGAGTTTCGACAGCGAACTCGCCCGCCTCAATCGCGAAATCGAGCGCATGGGCGCACTGGCCGCAAGCCAGCTCGATGCTGCCATCTCGGCCATGAACAAACGCGACCCGGCTGCTGCCGATCAGGTTGTCGCCGGTGATGAAGGGCTCGATCAACTCGAGCGTGAAGTCGCGCACGACGCGTTGAAGCTGTTGGCGTTGCGCCAACCGATGGCTCGTGATCTGCGCGAAGTTTATGCTGCACTCCGCGTGTCGGCCGACATCGAACGGATCGGCGACTATGCTTCCAATATTGCCAAACGCTCCAAGGTGCTCAGCGCCGAAGAGCCGCTGCGGGTGACAGCCGGCATGATTCCGCTGGCACAGATGGCGCAGCAATTGCTCGCCGATGCCCTGCGGGCCTTCCGCGAACGTGATGACCAGATGGCCATCAAGGTGCGTGCGCGCGATGTCGAACTCGATGCGCTCTACACCACCTTGTTCCGTGGCCTGCTTACGTACATGGCCGAAGACACCCGCAAACTCACCGCCTGCACGCAGTTGATGTTCCTCGGCAAGGACATCGAACGCATCGGCGACCATGCTACGAACATCTGCGAATCCGTGTGGTTCCTCGTGCACGGCAAGCCGCTCGTTGAACAACGCGAGAAGGCTGATCGTACGGCGGAGTGATGCCGGCTCTATCGAGACGATCTGGTTGCGTGCGCGTCCCAAAGGAATGTCGCACGGGCTTTCAGAGTCACTGGCTGCGATGAGCCGTCGGTCTGGAATTCCCACGCTGTTCCAGTGAGTTCAGCATCAATCGTGCGGTCGGCAACGGCGGTGATGTGGAGCCGATTGGAATCACTCACCTCGTGTTCGTAGTAGTAGAAGTCCACCATATGCTCGTCGCGTTCGACGTCGAAGCCAGTCGGAATGTCGTGTACGGTCCCCGGTTTGAG
Organism: Lysobacteraceae bacterium; assembly: GCA_040376895.1. Taxonomy (GTDB): domain Bacteria; phylum Pseudomonadota; class Gammaproteobacteria; order Xanthomonadales; family Ahniellaceae; genus Ahniella. The sequence continues at coordinate 1,228 of JBEIPT010000204.1, forward strand.
GTCGAAGGTCTCTCCGGGTGGCAGGATTACCGTCAGCTCCCAGAATGGCGTCGTCATGCCTTCCGGCGGTGGCAAGGGTGCGAGAAGGCGTCCGGCTTCGATACGGAGCGTCAGAGCCGCTTGGCCGTCGATCGAGTAAGTGGACCAGGCCGCTCGTGCGACCTCGTGGCGCTCGGTTCTTTCTCGGAACGCGATGGTCCATTCCGCAGGCGGTGCGGTTGAGAGAACGGTCATCATCAGGATTCCGGTGATCGGCATGGTGTTTCCGATACGGACAAAGCTGCCGAATCCGTGCATGGGGTGTGTCTGTTGCCACTGAATGGAACGTGTGTGCACGGCTGACGCTGAGACCAGCCCAGCTCGCAGCTTCATCGGCACTGCGCCCTCAGGACACGCCCAAATCGTGTTTTCAGGTGACTTCCCCGAGCTGGCCTTCGCTGCTCTAAGCCCTGCCTACAAGAACGCTCTATATGCGGGGTTCGCGGTTTCTTCTGTGAAGGCGTAACCGAGTTCCTGCAGATGCTGGTCGAATTCGGCGGCGTCCTTTGAGGGGACCTGGATGCCGGCGAGGACACGACCGTAGTCCGAGCCGTGGTTTCGATAGTGGAACAGGCTGATGTTCCAGTGATGTCCGATGGCGTCGAGGAATTTGAGCAACGCTCCTTTTCGTTCGGGGAACTCGAAACGGAAGAGGCGTTCGTCGAGCAGCTCCGGGGCACGGCCGCCAACCATGTAGCGCACATGCAGCTTCGCCATTTCGTTCTGGCTGAGGTCGGTGACCGGGAAGCCGCCGGCGTGGAGCGACTCGACCAAGTGTCGGCGGTCATTGCCGTTCGGTTCGATGCCCAGGCCGACGAAGATCTGCGCCTCGCGCTGATCGGCGTATCGATAGTTGAATTCGGTGACCGAGCGCTGGCCGAGCAGTGCACAGAAGTTTCTGAAGCTGCCCGGTTGTTCGGGAATGGTGACCGCCAACAACAGCTCGCGGTCGGCGCCCAGGTCCGCACGTTCGGCGACGTGGCGCAGGCGGTCGAAGTTCATGTTGGCGCCACTGAGTACGGCAACCGCCGCGCGTTCGAAGGGGCCGTGTTCCTGCACATACCGCTTTAACCCGGCCAGAGCCAGCGCACCGGCGGGCTCGAGCAGCACACGCGTGTCTTCAAAGCCATCCTGGATGGCCGCACAGATTTCGTCGGTATCGACCAGCACCAGATCATCCAGGTATTGCGCCAACAATCGGTGTGTTTCCGTACCGGCTTCGCGCACAGCCGCGCCATCGGCAAACGCACCGACCCGCGGCAGGCGCACCGGGCCGCCGTGTTCCAGCGCTGCCTTCATGCACGCGGCATCGCGCGGTTCGACGCCGATCAAGCGGACATGCGGATACAGCGCCTTGATGTAGGCCGCCACCCCGGCCGCGAGGCCACCGCCGCCGATCGGCAGGAAGACGGCATCGAGTTCGTCACCGGGCCGTTGCCGCAGGATCTCCATGCCGACCGTGCCTTGACCGGCGATCACATCCGGGTCATCGAACGGATGGACAAAACACAGGCCCTGTTGGGCACCCAACTGACGCGCGTGCGCGAACGCGGCATCGAAGTCGTCGCCGAACAGCACGATCTCGCCACCGAGATCGGCGACTGCCTGGATCTTGATCCGCGGTGTGGTCTGCGGCATCACGATGACCGTGCGCACGCCCAGTCTTCGGCCAGCGAGCGCGACACCCTGTGCGTGATTGCCGGCCGATGCACACACCACACCACGCAAGCGCTCGGCGGCCGAGAGTTGCCGCATCTTGTTGTAGGCACCGCGCAACTTGAACGAGAAGACCGGCTGCAGGTCTTCGCGCTTCAGCAGGACCAGAGTGCCCAATCGTTTGGACAAACGCGGAGCGCGTTCGAGCGGCGTTTCCTCGGCCACGTCATACACCTGCGCCCGCAGAATCCGATGCAGGTACGGTTCCTGTTGGGTGCGTGATGGGGTGCCGAGGTCGCCGATCATTCCGATTCCAGATCAGGCCAGTGCCGAGTGCAGGTCGTGTTCGACCTCGATCTCGCCGCCGCCGACATGATCGAGCCAGCCGAATCGATCCGCGAGTTTGCCCTTCACGACGCCGAAGAATTCCTCTTGCAGTTCATGCGTGATCGGGCCACGTGCGCCGCTGCCGATCGTCAATCCGTCGATCGAGCGGATCGGTGTGATCTCGCAGGCCGTACCGGTGAAGAATGCCTCGTCGCAGACATACAGCGCCTCGCGTGGCATCGCTTGTTCGCGCACTTCGTAACCGCGTTCGCGGGCCAGCGTCATGACCGTGTCGCGAGTGATGCCGGTGAGGATCGCCGCGCTCGTCGGCGTCGTGTAAACCACGCCCTTCTTGATCAGGAACAGGTTCTCGCCGGCCCCTTCGCTGAGCATGCCGTCCACACCCAGCGCGATGCCTTCCTGGTAGCCGTGACGCTGGGCTTCCATGCTGATCTGCGAGCTGTTGAGATAGTTGCCGCCGGCCTTTGCCATGGTGGGCAGGGTGTTGGCAGCGGGACGTTGCCAGGACGAGATACACGCATCAACACCACGCTCCAGACCTTCCGCACCCAGATAGGCGCCCATCTCGGTGGCAGCGATGGCCACTTCGATCGGCAGTTGTGGTGAGGGCGCCAGCGCGTATTCACCGTAGCCGCGGAACACGATCGGACGGATGTAGGCACCATTGGTCAGGCGATTGACCCGGATCAGGTGTTTGCAGGCGTCGAACAATTCGTCCTGCGTAAACGGGATATTCATGCGATGAATCCGCGCCGACTCGAACAGTCGCTCGACGTGGTCCTTCAATCGGAAGATCGCCGCACCCTTGTCGGTGGCGTAGGCACGGATGCCCTCGAACACCGATGAGCCGTAGTGAAGGCCGTGTGTCAGCACATGCACCTTGGCTTCCCACCAGGGCACGAAGTGTCCGTTGTGCCAGATCAATTGGGAGGGTTTGTGGGCCATGGGAAATTCCTCGGTTCGGTACGGATGGTTTTGGATTCGGAACAGGATCAGGCGTAAGCGGCGAGTGCAGGATGTTCGAAGCGCGGCGCTTCCTCGATCAGCTCGATCACGTCGTAGAGTTTTTCGACCTGGCGTTCGAGCAAGCGCAGTTCACGCGCCGATTCGACCTTGAGCATGACCAGCCAGGAATCCTGGTCCTGGGCATGCGTGGCGATGTCGGTGACTTCGAAACCGCGACGCTGCACGGTACCGATCAGGCGGAGCAGGGCGCCTTCGCTGCGACGGAGCAGCACGCGCATGTATTGTTCGCGCATCATGATGTTTTCTCCTCGATCATGTCGGCATTGGATTTGCCAGGGGGAACCAGGGGCCAGACGTTGCTCTTGGCATCGATCCGGACGTGCAGCAGTCGGCTGCCTTCGGAATTCAACAGTTCGGTCAGTGCGGGCAGGACTTCGTCGCGGCGTTCGATCGTGCGCGCCGGAATACGGAATGCGCGCGCCAGTTCGGCGAAGTCCGGGTTGTCGGACAGATCGACTTCGCTGAAGCGCTGGTTGAAGAACAATTCCTGCCATTGCCGGACCATGCCCAGACCGGCGTTGTCGAGCACGATGATCTTCACCGCGATGCCGTAGCGATACAGCGTCGCCAGTTCCTGGATGTTCATCATGATCGAGCCATCACCGCTGACACAGGCCACCGTGGCTTGCGGGCGGGCGAGCTTGGCGCCGATCGCGGCGGGCAGGCCGAAGCCCATCGTGCCCAGGCCACCGCTGGTCAGGTGGTTTGCGATGTGCGAGAAACTGCAGTGTTGCGCCACCCACATCTGGTGCTGACCGACGTCACAACTGACGATCATGTCCGGGCCACCCAATTCCGACAGTTGCTTCAGCAGCAGCGGTGCATAGATGTCTTCGCCCGGTGCGTCGTAACGCCACTGGTGTTGTGCCTTGAGCCATTGGCAACGCGTCTGCCAGTCGGCGATCGTGGTCGGCTCGGCCAGTGCGTCCAGACTCTTGTTCAGATCGCCCAGCAAGGCCACATCGGCGTAGCGCAGTTTGTCGATCTCGGCGGTGTCGGCATCCAGGTGAATGACCTTGGCGCGGGGCGCGAAGGTATCCAGCTTGCCGGTGGCACGATCATCAAACCGTGCGCCGATGACGATCAGCAGATCGGCTTCCTGCACCGCAAAGTTTGCGGCCGGGTTACCGTGCATGCCGAGCATGCCCATGTAGAGGCGGTCGTTCGGATCCATCGAGCCCAGGCCTTTCAGCGTGCACACGGCCGGGATGCGGGTTTGATCGAACAGCCGCTTCACTGCCGCTTCGGCATTGGCCATGCCGACGCCGCCGCCGATGTACAACACCGGGCGTTTGGCTTCGCGGATCAAGGTCCGTGCCTTCTGGATGGCATCCAGTTTCGGTGGCAGCGGACGCTTCGCTTCACGGGTGCTCGGTTTTTCCGTGGCGCGAGCATTGGCGACGTCTTTCGGCAGGTCGATCAGCACCGGCCCCGGGCGTCCTTCGGACGCGATCGCGAACGCTTCGCGGACGATCGCGCAGATGTCTTCGGCCCGACGCACGATGAAGCTGTGTTTGACGATCGGCAAAGTGATGCCGAACACGTCGACTTCCTGGAAGGCATCCGTGCCCATCAGATGGGACGGCACCTGGCCAGTGATCGCCACCATCGGCACCGAATCCATGAATGCATCGGCGATGCCGGTGACCAGATTCGTGGCACCCGGTCCACTGGTGGCCATACACACGCCGACCTTGCCGGAGGCGCGTGCATAACCGACTGCCGCCAGCGCTGCGCCCTGTTCATGGCGCACCAGGATGTGCTTCAGCGAACTGCCTACGAGGGCGTCGTACACCGGCATGATCGCGCCGCCCGGATAACCGAACAGCGTGTCCACGCCTTCCCGTTCGAGGGCGTGGATCAGCCATTCGGCGCCGGTCTTGCTCATGTCGGTTGTGTCGCTCATGGAAGCTCCCGCTCAGGCCGTCGCTGCGGCTTTTTTCTGGGCCGCTTCCGCAGCCGCCTTGGCGCGTTGCGCCGGATTCAGCCAGGGCATGCGCGCACGCAGCTTCTCGCCGACGGTTTCGATCGGATGCTTGAGATCGGCTTCCTTGAGCGCCTGATATTGCTGGTTGCCCGACTTGTACTCGGCAACCCATTCACGCGCGAACTGGCCGGTCTTGATCTCCTCGAGGATCTCCTTCATGCGCGCTTTGGTGCCGGCGTCGACGATGCGCGGACCGCGAGTCAGGTCGCCGTACTGCGCGGTTTCGGAGATGAACTGGTGCATCTTCGCCATGCCGCCTTCATGCAGCAGATCGACGATCAGCTTCAGCTCGTGCATACATTCAAAGTAGGCGACTTCCGGCTGGTAACCGGCTTCGACCAAAGTCTCGAAACCGCGAACGACCAGCTCGGTGACGCCACCGCACAACACCGCCTGTTCGCCGAACAGATCGGTTTCGGTTTCTTCTGCGAAGCTCGTCGTGACGAGACCACCGCGGGCGCCGCCGATTCCGTGTGCATAATCCTGTGCGCGCATCAGGGCTTGGCCGGAGACGTCCTGATGGACGGCGACGAGACAAGGCACACCATGGCCGGCTTCATATTCGCGGCGGACCAGAGCACCCGGGGATCGG
>JBEIPT010000486.1:0-2673 GCA_040376895.1 Lysobacteraceae bacterium
CACTGCCGGTCAACGCCGATCTGTGTCTGGTCACGGACACCGAAAGCTGTCGTTACCGGTGTCGCGCCAACGCCCAGCCGTCCGGTGCGATCTACAACCTCGATCAGGCGAGTTGCCGAGATACCCGCGCGCAACCGTTTGCACCGGATGTGACGCCCACCTATGACCACCTGCTGCTCGACACGGCGCGAGGTTTGCCACAGACCGCGCCACTGCGTTGGGAGCTGCAGTCCGCGCCGGGGCTGCCGACGGACGTCGATGTCCAGATCGAGTTCGACCTGATCGCCCGAACGCCAAGTGGCGCAGCGCTGCGCGCAGATCACAGTGCGTTTGATTTTGGTCGCATTCCGGCCGGCACCGAGTCCAAACATCTGACCACGTGGTTGCGTAACGAGGGTAACGAACCCGTGCTCATCCAGGACATCGCCATTCTGGATTGGCCACAAGCCGCTCCGGCCAATACCGAGTTCGACTGGTTGGTCCTGGATCAACCCGCACCGGTTCCGATGCCAGTGGATGCACTCAGCCTTGACGGTGTGAACCGTATTGATGGCGTCATGCTGGGTGAAGATTTTGCCCGGCAGCCCTTGCTCCGATTCGATGTGCAGGAGAAGAGCCGGGTGGGTGTGCTGCAGCCGGTATTGGCGGCCACCGAATTCGAGTTGTACGGGCGGCCACTCCGGACGCTCGGTGGCGTATTGATCGATTCATCCGGCGATTTCGACTACGTTGCGGCCGCGCGCGCCGAATCGACACGGCAACATGGGCCCGCAGCCATCCACGAATGGCCTCCGCGTTTGCTGATGCGCGAAGCGTATCGGGCACGGGACCGGACGAGTCTGCCGATCCGTCTGGAACCCGGAGTCGCTCTGCAGGTTGCGGTACTCGCGCAACCGAGGAATCTGGGTATTCGCCAAGCGCAACTGCGCGTTCGGGCATCACGTGCCAGTGGTGGCTCGGCCCTGCCGCAGATTGTCCTGCCGGTGCGCCTGGAAAGTATCGGTGCGGCGCTCATCGATGTTCTGCCCCGAGCGATCTCGTTGACCGCAAACGACGAGCGTCGAGGCGTGTGGCAGCAGAATGTGCTGATCAACAATGTCGGCGAACAGGATGGTGTGTTGGCCAGTCTGCAGATCGAAGGCGCCGATGCGTCCTTGTTCCGGTTGGCCGGGGCGCCGGCCACACCGGCGGTGCTGGCAGTCGCCGCGCCGATCGTACTGACCATCCAGGCGCGCCCCTCGTCCTGCAACGGCGCAGCTCGAACCTTCCACGCCACGCTCATGCTCAAGATGAGCGACGGTGCGCGGCATGCCATTCCCCTGCACAGTCTTTGTGCGCCTTGAACGGGTGTCGATCATGAATCTTCCGGAATTGATCCGTGGCTGCGGCCAAGTCGCATGCCGCGTCCTGTTGACTGGCCTGGTCCTGGCCCAGAGTGCGCCCGCGCATGCACTGGTGCCGCCGAATCCGATCGAAACACACTACGCCATCGAAACCATTCCGGTTGATGGTCGGGTCCAGGATGCACTCGACTTCGATCTCGATCGTCATGAACGTGTGCACCTGGCCGCGATCGAATCCATGGCTCAGGAGGGTGGTGCACGACAGCGTTCGCTGGTCTATCGCCGTTTTGATGGGGTGGTCTGGCGAAGCCTGCAGCTGTCAGACCTGGGTGCCAGTACCGAAGCGGTTGAGCAAAGTGGTCATCTGGCAGTGGCACTCAGCGAGCGTGCGGCGCCGCGGCCCGTGTTCAACACGTTCTATTTTGATGCCGCAGGCTCCGGAGTGGCCGATGACGCGGTCCGTCTGGCGCGCGTGCAGTTTTCCGGAGTGGTGCCGACGATTCTGATCGAACTCGTGATGGCGGGTACGCCTGCTCCGGGTATGCAACTGGAAGCTGCCCCGGATGGCACCCTGCACGCCATCTGGAAGGACGCGACAACACCCAGGATCTGGCATGCCATGCGCACACCGGCAGGCGTCTGGCAAAACCAGGAGATCGTGGCAGCGGCCCAGTCTCCCGGGCCACCGGCGGTGGCGATGAGCTCGTCAGGTCGACTGCTGTTGGGTTTTGTTGTGAATGGGCAGGTGCAATTGCGTGAGTGGTCGGGAAACAGTTGGCAAGTGATTGCGGCGCCAGTATTTGCCGGCGTGCGCGAGACCATCGCGATCCACTGCCGGGGCACTGAGGGCATCGGTGTGGCAGCCGTGAATGTGGACGGTGACCAGCTTCATTACGTGCGCGGTGATGCCAGCGCCTTTCCGCCGCCGGGCGTGGCGTGGCTGTTTGGTGGTCAGGGCGCATTTCAATTGCACCACAGGAGGGCGTTGCCGAACCAGGAGAATGGATCACTGGATGCCTGGCTGGCCTTCGACAACGTTGGCGAATCGCAATTGACGGGCTTGCCTGCGTCGGGTTTCTCCGCGCCGCTCGAATCTCAGCAACAGATCGGCGGAAAGATTCAGGGTCTTCTGTTGCGCGATTCGCGCCGGTATCTGTTGAGTCTCGATCTGGATGGTCATCGTGATCCGATGCTGCACGTGCAGGGTGCGCATTGGACCCTGCAGCAGCAGGCCATCACTTCGGCTGGTCCGGTGTTGTCGCGCGTCAACGACTCCGACGGCTCTCCCGTGCTGTTGTTGCGCGGAGCCGCTGCGCTGCAATGGGCAACG
>JBEIPT010000488.1:0-2658 GCA_040376895.1 Lysobacteraceae bacterium
GGCACCGGTCTTTAAAACCGGCGTGGGTTTAACCCCACCGTGGTTTCTAATCCCACTCTCTCCCCGCCAGAAAAACAAGCGCCCCCCTTTTGGGGGCGTTTCTTTTTCTGGCGGAGAGAGTGGGATTCGAACCCACGGTGGGGATAAACCCACGCCGGTTTTCAAGACCGGTGCCATAAACCGCTCGGCCATCTCTCCTGAGCGAGGCATATTAGCCGGGGGGCTTGGTTCGTCGCAATCGACAATCACTGCCCGCGGTCATCGTGGAGTCGATTGACGAACAAGATCAAGCGCAACCAAAACGGCCAAAACTCCGGTCTGGGCGTATTCGTCAGCTGCCTCCGGAATCCTGGAAACGCAGAACGCCGCTGAGTCGCCAACCTCCATGTGGCCGTGAACTGCCGGTGTGAAAGGGCCCCTGAATTGCAGCCTTGACATACTGTGCGGCGCACTGTACTGTGTGCGCCATGGGTGACATTGAAGCGTTCAACAAATTGGAACTGGAGCTGCGCCGTGGCGTGGTCGTGCTGGCGACCCTGTCGCAGCTGCGGACCCAACGTTATGGCTACGAACTTCGGCAGGCACTGGCTGATCGGGGCATGCCGATCGAGGAAGGCACCCTGTATCCGCTGCTTCGGCGCCTGGAAGGGCAGGGACTGCTGGCCAGCGAGTGGAAAATCGAGGATGGCCCGCCGCGGCGTTATTACACGCTGAACGCCGACGGCCGAAAGCTTTTGAAAAAACTCACCGCATCATGGCAAGCCATGAACGGTGCCATGGATCGACTTCTGACCGAGGATGGACAATGACGACGAATGACGTGATCGAGTCCTACATCACCGAAGTGGCTTTGATGTTGCCACGGGCGCAGCGCCCTGATGTGGCGTTCGAGTTGCGCGCACTGCTCACCGAGCAGCTGCAGGACAAAGCCGAAGCTTCCGGTCGGGCTGCCGATGCGGACATGGCGATCACCATGCTTCGGGAATTCGGGCAGCCATCGGATGTGGCGGCGCGGTATCGCCCGGCAGTGCAGGTGGTGGATCCGTCCGATGGCCAGAAGTTCTTCCGCTGGTCGTTCATCGGCATGGCGGTGATCTGGATCGCAGGATTGTTTTCGATATTCGGGCAACCCAACGACATGCCCGGTGGTGTCCTGCAATCGATCAGTCGCTGGTTGATGGAAGTTGTCGTGGGATCCCTATGGTGGCCGGGCGTATTGGTCATGTGGTTCGCCGCCAGTGCCGCATCTCGCCGGCGTTCGGCCAAACCTTCCGACTGGTCGCCACGTGATCCGGATCGGCTCTCCGGTGGCCGTGCTCCGCTTGTTCTGGCTGTGTTCGGAATGGTCGCGGGATTACTTGCCCTGATGGATCCACGATGGATTCTCGATCTGATGTTCGGCGGTCACGCAGCACCGGTTGCGTATCAGGCCATGACGTACACCGAATCGTTCATGCACGGGCAGGCACCTTGGTTGTATGGCCTGGTCGCGTTGAACGTGCCCTTGTTCATCACCGCGATCGTCAGAGGGCGATGGTCGCCTACGCTGCGCCGCATCGAAACCGGTATCAGTGTGCTCGTGTTTGTCGCCATGGTCTGGGTGATCTGTTCGGGACCGGCGTTCATGTCACCGAGCAGTGACGGCTTATTCAAGGGTGTGCTGTTTCTGTTGGTGGCCTATATGCTGATTCACTGCATCGTGGTTTGGTCCCGGACGGTTCGGCCGCAGCCGAACGCAGGGATACGCGCCGGTTGATCCCTGCGCTGCCGCCCATGGCCATTAGCCTGCAGAGGTTGACCACGGACCAATTGGCCCGGATCGTTGCAGGCACTCTGCCGTCCGACTTCAGGTCCCGCGTCGAGCCGGGGGCACTGCCCCCGGTGTTTGTTGCCAGGCGGGCACTGCTTTGGGTCGCGGAAGGAGTGCCGGAGGAATGGGCAAACTCGTTTCTGATGGTGCGCGACGCCGACCGCCGAATCGTCGGTGGTTGTGGCTACAAGGGCGCACCCAGGGACGGTTGCGTCGAGATCGGATACGCAGTGTCCCCTGTCGCACGCGGGCAGGGGATCGCCACACTCGCCGTGAAGGTCCTGGTGGCTTTGGTGCAACGTTCGGGTGTGCGATCGGTGGTGGCCGAGATCAGTCCGGACAATCCGGCCTCCGAGCGCGTGGTGCAGAAAGCGGGGTTCGTGATGACTGGCTCCCGCGTCGACGAAGACGGCGAGTTCGTGCAGCGTTGGCTCAAGTCCTGATCCAGCTGCTTGCAAGGACTTGACGAAAGTGGCGGATTGAGAGCGCGACAACTCGAGCCCAATTCAACACTGAGCGCATCGCTTTCAGGACAAAAGAGGGCTTGTCATTGCGAGGAGCGAAGCGACGCGGCAATCTCGTGCTTGCCTCACAGAGCATCGCAAGACTGAGATTGCCACGGCCCGCAAGCGCTCCTCTCCATGACGACATAGGGTAGGTCATTGATCAAAATGACATCTTAGGTGTTTGCAGCAACCGCGATTCGGGCAACCAATACGCGCGTGACAGCTCTGACTTTGCCGGCTTGTCGCGAACTCAATGCCAAATGGCAAGAGCTGTGGGAGCGGCTTCAGCCGCGATGCGACCGGGTTCGAGGCATCGCGGCTGAAGCCTGAGGTTTCCCCACA
>JBEIPT010000426.1:0-3298 GCA_040376895.1 Lysobacteraceae bacterium
AAGCGGCTCGGCATCGATGCCCGCAACGGCATGCTGGTCCAATACATCACCTTCGACCGTCGCGGTGAGCTGTGGAAGCAGGTAGACGCAGCGTTCGGTCAGCAGATCGAAGGTGATCTCATCAACAAGGATCGTACTGGCCATCCGCACTGGTCGTGGACCAACGTGACTTTCCACGACATCCAGTCCAACCGTATCGACCTGTTCAACCACTGCAAGCAGATCGCCGGTGGCTACAGCAGCCAGTACGAGGCGCCTGGCGGCAACGAGAAGGCGATTCGCGACAAGTTCTGCACACAGGCAGCCATTGCGCGCCTCGGTGCGGTGTAAGTCGGACGTGTTTCGAGCGGTTCGTGTGACAAGCAGTTAGAGGGTCACTCTGCTCCGGCCGGCCTCGCGCCGGCCGGAGCAGAAATACGTTTGAAGGAGAGGGGAATGGTGCTGCGTGGTTTGCGAAGGACCGCCATTGCGGTCGTCGGTGGGATGGCAGTGATTCTCGGAAGTGCGGCGTCTCACGCTGCCACCGAGTCCAAGCTGATCAAGACTCTGGCGTCCAGCATTCCGCACGCTGCCTTTTTTGGTATCAGTTTTGACGCCGACTCCGGCGTCGCGGTCGGTGCCGGTGGCGCCATCGCGGAATCCACGGACGGGGGAGCGACCTGGGCCTACGTCAACCACGACCAGACCGAGCTCGCGCTCCTTGCGGTGGACAAGCGGGGGGAGCATGCGGTCGCGGTGGGTCAACTCGGGGTGGTTGTAATCAAGGACGCCGGCAAGTGGACCAGGGTCGACTCTGATTTTCAGTCGCGCCTGTTCTCGGTCAGCGTCAACTCTGCCGGTCTGGCCATTGCCGTTGGCGAGTTCGGTGCGGTCCTCAAGTCGACCGATGGCGGCAAGAGCTGGTCTTCGGCCGCGCCGGACTGGAGCGCCTTCGCCGATCCGGAATCCTTCGGGACGGGCGAGCCCAACATGTACAGCGCAGTCATCGATGAAGCGGGCGTGATGACGATTGCCGGTGAGTACGGGGTGATCCTGCGCTCCAGCGATGCCGGTGCCAGCTGGGCTGTTCTGCGTCCGGTCAAGGCGGGTGTTCCAACCTTGTTCGCACTGCATCTTGTCCCCGCGGGTCAGGGCAACAGCTATGCGGTCGGACAGACCGGTGAACTTCTGATCTCGGCCGATGGCGGGATCACCTGGGGCAAGTGCACCACAGATACCGATTCGAACTTCCTGGGTGTCACGGCGTCGCCCGACGGCAACGTCGTCATCACCGGCATGCGCGTCATGATGCGCAGTCAGAACGGCGGCATGACCTGGGATTACATCGAAGAAGGTGACACGATCACGGACTGGTACCAGGCGGTGCGCACGGTGCCCTCGACGGGGAAAATCCTCGCTGTAGGACACTCGGGCAAGGTGATCCAGATCGGTGGTTGAACAAGGCAGGCGCGGTTGGTTGTTGGGAAGTACGCGGCGAGAGGAAGCCGCGACGCGATTCAAAACTATTCAGTTAGTCACTGCACTGGAGGGAGGTTTCATGAAGAAAGTTAACCAGCGGTGGTTGGGTGCAACGGCGATGGTGATCGCCACGGTCGCGGCGGGGGCCGCGCATGCGCAAACGGGGGGCGTGGTCGATCGCAAGCTTTTCGGTGGAGATTTCTCGTTTAATGGATTGCTCCGCATCGAGGCGGCTATCAGCACTAGCGGCGAAATGTCGGCTGCCAACCAGTTCGGCTTGCAGTCGAATGGGCGGCCCGTCAATCGCCAGGCCGGCAACCCCGCAACTCAGTGGACGACAACGCTTGCGCCGGGTGGGCTCACTGACCTGCTGACTAGCGTTGGTGTGATCGACCTGCCCAGCCTCTCCGGCCCCGCTCCGCGCGGGGTGTCGAACAACATCGGCGTAGCCGACACAATCACGCGCTATGCGCCGAGCAGACGCAATGAACTGAACTATCACCTAATTCGCTTCGAAGCCACCCCAAGTATTTCCTGGGGCGATTGGTCATTGCAATCGCGCGTACGTGCGGTGTACGACCCGGGAGGCTTGGGATATTCGGAGTTCGACTACAACGACTACAGCGACATCAACGGCGGATTTGAAAGCGGCAGGTTAGATGCCGGCCGACAGTATCGCGGCAAGCCGGACTACCTCGGCTACGAGGTCGACGGAAAGAACAATCCACTGTTCTTCGAGCGTTCCGGCAAGCACTACCAGGTCGACCTGCCGGCCTTCTTCTTCCAGTGGACCAACGGTGACATCACCGCCCGCCTCGGCAACCAGTCCGTCGCCTGGGGCCAGTTGCTGTTCTTCCGCATCATGGACGTGGCCAACGGCCTCGACCTGCGTCGCCACCTGTTCATCGACCGTGCGATCGAGGAGTTCGCCGACGAACGCATGTCGGCGCCAGGACTGCGCATCACCTGGCAGGCCACCGACCAGTTGGTGGTGGATACCTTCGCCCACCAGTTCATCCCGACGATCGTTCCCAACTCCAACACGCCATACAACATCGTCGACTCGCGCTTCATCCTGCACGACAACTACTTCGATAACGGAGCTAACGAAGAACTTAACTACGGCATCCGCCTCAAGGCCGAGTTCGGCAACTACAACCTGCAGGCGATGGCGACCAGCCGACTGAACCCGCTGGGCTCGATCCGCTGGGCCAGGTCCAACATCAACAAGGCGCTGCCGAACAGCAATGCCCTGGGACTGGCGTTCAACCAGTACTGCCAGGTCGTTCTGGGTTCGCCGATCGGCGAAGGCTGCGGCCCGCAGCTGGCGCAGACCCCGATCGAAGTTGGCCCCCTGGGCCTGTTCAGCGCCGAAGAGTGGTTCGACCGTGGGGGATACACCAAGCTCAGCGGGACCGAGGCCCTTAACCGTCTCGTTCGAGATTTCCAGCCGATAACGGGGCAGTTGCTAGCGGCGGAAGTCGGAACGAACGTGAATGCGGCCAACAACGAGCTCGATGCGTTTTTCATCGCCACCGAGGGTATTCACGGCCACGTCGAACGTGACTACTACCGCGAGGAGGTCTACGGCATCGGCGGCGGGTACGTGACCGAAGGTGAGCCCGGTTCGCTGTTCGACCAGCTCATCATCAACGTCGAGGCCACCTATAGCCCTGACCGAACCTTCACCGCCATCAGCCTGGGCGACGATTACGACGTCCGCGACGAGTACCAGGTCGGCCTGGTGATGGAGAAGTACCAGCGTTTCTCGCAGAAGTTCCCGGCCACCTACATGGTGTTCCAGTACCTGTGGCAGAAGGAGAGCAGCCTCGAAGGCCTG
>JBEIPT010000395.1:0-3660 GCA_040376895.1 Lysobacteraceae bacterium
ACTCGCGACCTGAACTGCAGGAGTGGCGTGTTTGCCTAAGCATCTCCCAAGCATCCCCGAACATGGGAGAGGGCTATGGCCAGTCCGAAACTCGTCGCAGCTCACACAGGTTAATGACCAGAGGAACGCACAATTCGCGGCGGCGTCTCACTGTGGGAGCTTCAGCCTCGATGCGACGGACGTGTGTTCGTCTGGCAAGCCGCCTGGTGAAGCGGGAATCGAACAGGACCCCAACGCTGCTGATCGTAGGAAAGCTTCTCCCGCTTGCGGGAGAAGATGCCGACAGGCAGATGAGGGGAGCCTGGCGATAGACAATTTTCGAGGACAATCTGCCCCACTCGGCCTTCGAGGCCAGCTTCTCACGGCAAGCCGAAAGACAGGATCTTGCTCGTGCCACTTTCGAAACTTCGGGGATTCCCAAGACCACACGAATGTGTGCACCGGTCTGACGCACGGACCACCGCAAAAGCAGGGGCGATCCTTACATGTTCCGAGCGCTCAATAACAGGCCGATTCGTTGATCCGCTGCAATGTGACGTTCTGACGCACAAACACACTGCCATCCAGGTCGGGATATCGCAGGTCGACGCTGGCACGTGTGGCTACTTCGCCACAGGCTCCCGTGCTCAATACATCAATCTGGCCGATGGCACGGTATTGCTGCTGCGCTTGAGCACAATCGGGGCAGGTGTTCCGTACGTTGAGCATGGCCAGAGTTGAACGGCCGTTCCGCTGGGCACCGCTGCCGAGCGCCCAGCGCGGTTGGCCGGCGGCGTCGTAGTAGTAGACGATCGCGCCTTGGGTGTTGTCGGCCCCCAAGCCTTGGGCGATCAATGACATTCCCCATCCGGCGTCGAGCAGGTCGGCTGTCCAGATGCCGTTGTTGTCGACGTCGCCATTGCCCGCAGTGCGAACCTGCATGGGCTCGATGCACCACCGAATGGGCGAACGCGACGGCAGGTTGATGCTCAGTTCCGCGAGCGCCAGTGCATTGTTTCGGACGACGCCGTCGTTGCACGCGCCTTCGTTGGCTGCGAGGCCGAAGCGGATGCTGACCGATCCGGAGCGTTCGGTATCGATCGCCGACGTCCACTGGCCCTCGCGCAGTACCTGCTCGGTCAGCATGAGGCCGTTGGCATTACTCGTGAACTGGCCCCGCTCGATCCCGCCAAGAGCGCTCCACCAAGTGGGTGCCCCGTCGGCATCAAAGCTGTAGAACAAGACTGCCCACTGGTTGCCGATGCGCTGAAGGTCGAAGCCGTGTCCACTTCGGCTGCGGTCCCACCAAGGGCCGCGTTTGGGGGCGGCGAGATCCAGCTGACCCTGTTCGATCCATGCCTGATTGCCGGATTCGGCGGTGCCGGCGCCTGCGACGAACCAGGTGCGCCCCTGATCAGCGACAAACGGAGAGGGAAGATAACTGGCGGCAGACGCCTTGGGCCAGGCTGCACTGTCGAAGTCGTGCACCGACCCGATGCTGTAGTGGCCGCCTGTCTGACGGATCAACAGGTGTGCACCGTCGATTGGTGCTTCATTCGATTGTGTGCGCAACCGGCCGATGCCGAGGACACTGACCCGCTCGTTCGTTTCCGGATGCAAGCCGCTCTGGAATCCCGACCTGGCGATTTGAAGCGGGCCAGCTTCATCGGGCCACAAACTGCTCAAGGCGGCATCAATCTGGAACTCCAGTTGTGGTGCCGTGATCGAACCGGGCTGCCATCGAGTGATCCGGCCGGCACCTGCATGCACAACCAGCAGCGCATCGAGACCGTCGCTTTCGCGCACCAGACCCACTGAAGTGGCTTGGCTACCCGCTTGCGGGTCGCTCTCTGTCAGCGGAATCCATTCGGCCGCGGAGCCGATCAGCTGACGGCGGAAGATTTGTCCGGGCAATCCGGCGTTTTGCCAGACGCCATAAACTTGACCTGCGCTCGCGACCAAGCCGCCAACGGTGCCATTGATGCGTACTTCCGGCTCATCGGAGACCTTGATGCCATCGGTCGAGTCGGCCTCTATCCGCCAGATGCCACCACCGCGCCCTTCACCCAGCAGAAGGATTTGGCCCGCGTCGGACAACACGGAGTGAACCTGTGCCTGCGCGAGCGACCAAGGTGTCGGTACCGCGGCCCAGGTTCCCGATTCGCGGCGAAGCCACAGGCTGGTGCCGTTGCCTTCGGTCGCCACAACAGCCAACAGCAGATCCCTGCCTCCGACGCGTATGCCGCCCAGCCAATCCACTTTGCTCACGCCCAGCGGGAAACGGAATTCCTGACGCCATAGTCGACCAGGGCCATCAAGCCGGATGACGCGGCTGGTCGGGCTGACGGTTGTCGTGGCGGCGTCCAGGGCGGCGTACAGCACACCTTGGTGCCCCACCAGGTGACTGGCGCGATCGGCGAACCAGGTCGCCTCGGACTGACCCGTGGCGCCAGCGCGGAACGACGGGCTGTAGTTCATGGTTTCGAGGCGCTGGACGCGTCCCAGCTCGAGTGATTTGAGCCAGGCGGCGGAGAGTTCGCGCGTCGAATCTTCGGCATTGCCGTCGGCGCCATTCTGACTGTTCTCCGTGACGGCAGCGCCGCGCTCCTTCAGTCGGGCGGCAAACCTGTGCCCTTCAACGGCACTTTCCGCGTTGTGCAGCATCAACACCGGCCAACGGCCGTCGCGCCAGAGCTGGAATGGAGACCGTTCGAGCCAGTCGGCGGGCTCGCGCATTGCAGCCGGGATGCGGTTCTTGCGGCTCACTCGCTGCGGATCGAGGTCGAAACCCTGGCCGTTCGTGAACATGACGCCTTCGATGGCTGCGAGGTCGTCGGCATCGAGCCCGAACTCTTCCGCGCGGGACAGCAGCAACGCAACCATATGGGCGCCACTGCCCTCGCCATGCAGAACCAATCGGTTGGGGTCCCCGCCGTACTGGCGAGCACTGGTGCGGACCCAGGTAATGGCTTCCGCCAGGTCGGCAACCTGCTCGCGCCAATCGACGTCCGGTTGTTGACGATAGTCGATGGCGACAACACCTTTCCCCAGCGCATTGAAGCTCAATGCCCGATTTCCGATCGCCCGTTTGTCTGCCTGTTGCCAGTTTCGCCCGGAAACATGGACCAGCAGCGGCCACGGACCCGGTTCGGAAGGCATGTACAGATCGAGGGTTTTGCGCGCTGAGCCATCATTGCCGTAGGGCAAATCGGCCAGTTGCCCGGCCAAAGTCCGGGTAGCCAAGGCCGACAGGGCAAACAACAGGAGGCAGCGCGTGATCGTCATCCCCTGACTTTAACGCAAGAAACGTTCGATTTTTATGGTTCCAACCGCACAATTGTGCGCACCTTGGCAGAGTCGTGAGCAACAGCCCCGGCTCTTGCGGGCTCTGGCTCAGGCCCTGCGTTTCAGCGTGGCAGGCGGTTCATGTTCGCCATGGGCCATGGCTTCGATGACGTCCGGCTTCAGGATGCGGATTTCGCGACCGTGTACGCTGATCAACCCATGATCCTGCATCTGGCCGAGCCCGCGGCTGACGGTTTCGATGACCAGGCCGAGGAAACTTGCAATATCCGCACGACCCATCGACAAGAGCAGGACATCCGCCGGGCGGCCGAGCGCACGCTGGCGTTCCGACAGTCCATGCAGAAACATCGCCAGACGGTCCTGGGCCTGTTTGCG
>JBEIPT010000174.1:0-7532 GCA_040376895.1 Lysobacteraceae bacterium
GCGATTGGCAGTGTCGACTTCTGCATTTTTTCGTAGGCACGAACAAGATGGCGTTGCGTGACGTGTGCCACTTCATGACCCATCACGGCGGCCAGTTCGTCTTCCCGGCGCGCCAGAAACATCAGGCCGGCGTTGACACCGACAAAGCCGCCGGGTGCCGCAAAGGCGTTGATGTCGTTCGAACGCACGATGAAGAAAGTGAAGTTCTGTTCCGGGCGTTCGCTGTGGGCGACAAGTCGGTAACCGAGCGCTTCGATGTAATCCGAGAGCATCGGATCGTCGATGACGTAGCCGAGACGCCGGTACTCATAGAACATTTGCCGGCCGTAGCGGTCTTCCTCTTCGGGTGTGAGGATTTCGGCCGCAGACGAACCCATCTCGGGAAGATTGATTTCGGCCGCCTGCGTGAGGCTTGATGCCAGCAGCAGGAAAATCAGGAAGGGCTTGCTAAACTTCATGGCTTGGCGCGCGCAGGTAATGGAGGGTTGGACCATCATGGTTCTGAAAGATTCCATTCCCGAAGCGTAACGGAACCGACGTTATCGAAACATTTGTGGCTACTGGACTGTTCATCTCCGCAGCACCTTCGACCGACCTGTTCACTCATGCCGACGCCATGTTGTCGGCCGGGTGCGCGGACGGGCAGGTCATGCGGGTCGTGTTCCTCTATGCCGAAGCGACAGTTCTGGCGGCTCCGGGCACCTTGCCGGAAGCACTCTCCGAAGCGGCACGTGCTTTCGCAAGCCGCTGCCAGACATCAGGCGCCAGCCTGCTGGCCTGCCAGACCGCGCTGGAACGGCTGGGGGTGGCCGCGGACCCGGATTCACCGTTCCGAATCGGCAGTCTGGGCCAGTGGTTCGACCTGCTGCACGAACTCGACGAGGTTCGGAGCCTCGGCGCATGAGCGGGTATGCCGTCCACCTGGATCAACTGGACGCCGCGCGGTGGCAGTGGCTGCTCGATTTCACGTTGGCCGGACTGGCATTCGAACACTCGTTCGACTTGTTGCTGGGTCCCGACGCTGCCGCTTCACTTGCTGCCGAGAACCCCGACGCCACCCGCTGGCGCAAACAGCTGGACGCGCTTCGTCACCACGGGCTCGGACAAGCGCTGACCCTGTTGCCAGGTGCGCCACCACCCTCCGGGTATCGCCATGTCTTCCGGTTCTGAGGCTGGTTTGACGTTGGCGCTGGCCGACGGGCGAAAACTTGCGCTTGACGCCCGCGGGTATCTGATCGATTGGCAATCCTGGTCGGAAACCGTAGCCACGACGATGGCAGCAGCCGACCAAATCAAGCTCGACGATGCCCATTGGCGCGTCATTCATCTGCTGCGTGAATACTATGGGCGCTTCGAAGTAGCACCACCCATGCGGCTTCTGGTGCGGGAAATCGGCCAGATACTTGGCCCGGAAGCCGCTTCCAGTCGATACTTGTACCGATTGTTTCCGCAAGGTCCGGCCAAACAGGCGTGTCGTTATGCCGGTCTGCCGAAGCCCGTATCCTGCATTTGAACCACCGATTCCGAGGTCTTTCCTGTGAACCGCGTCCTGATCTACACCTCAGCGATCTGCCCCTATTGTGTGGCGGCCAAGAATTTTCTGGTCGGTCGGGGCCTCAGCTACGAAGAAGTGCGCATCGATCGTGATCCCGAACAACGCGACCACATGATCGCCGTGACGAATCGTCGGTCCGTACCGCAGATTTTCATCAATGACCACCATGTCGGTGGTTACGACGACATGGTCGCGCTCGATCGCGCCGGTGGTCTGAACGCATTGCTCAACAAGGATTGATCCATGGACGATCGCATCAAACAATTCACCGACTTCCGGAAGCGCATGAACGAGCGCATCCTGGCCGAAGACAATCAGGTTGTGCGGCGCTTCTTTGCGCTCGACACGCAAACCTACAAGCCCGGCGCGCTCGACCTGAAGACCAAGGAAATGCTCGGTCTGGTGGCGTCGATGGTGCTGCGTTGCGACGACTGCATCAGCTATCACGTGGCCCAGTGCCATGAGGCGGGCGTGTCGCGCGAAGAGTTCTTCGAGGTGTTCAGCGTTGGCCTGGTGGTGGGCGGTTCGATCGTGATTCCGCACCTGCGCCGCGCCGTGGATTTTCTCGACCAGATGGAACAACAAAGCGAAGGCTCGAGTGCCTGCGCACAACATGGAGCTGAACAATGACACATACGATTGCCGTGATTCGCGGTGATGGCATTGGCCCCGAGATCACCGACGCATCCTTGCGCGTGCTCGATGCGCTGGACGCCGGGCTGGCCTATGACTTCGTCGAGGCCGGCATGACCGCGCTCGAGAAGCAGGGTGAATTGCTGCCGGCCGCAACGATGGCTGCCATCGGCAAACATCGCGTGGCACTGAAAGGCCCGCTGACCACACCGGTGGGTGAAGGCTTCACGTCGATCAATGTGGAATTGCGCAAGCGGTTTGATCTCTACGCCAACTTGCGTCCGGCCATCACGTTTCCGAACACGAAGGCCCGATACGACAAGATCGATCTGATCACGGTTCGCGAAAACACCGAGGGTGCCTACGGCTCCGAAGGCCAAACTCTGTCGGCAGACGGCCAGCAGGCGCAATCGCTGATCCGCGTGTCCCGCCGGGGTTCCGAGCGGATCGTCCGTTATGCCTACGACATGGCGCGCCGGCTGGGTCGCAAAAAGGTGACGATCGTGCACAAGGCGAACATCATGAAGACCACTTCGGGCCTGTTCCTGAGTGTGGCGCGTGACATTGCCAAGGATTATCCGGAACTGGAAAGCAACGAGATGATCGTCGACAACTGCTGCATGCAGTTGGTCATGCGGCCGGAGCAGTTCGACGTGATCGTCACCACCAACCTGTTCGGCGACATCATCTCGGATCTTTGTGCCGGACTCGTGGGTGGGCTCGGTCTCGCACCGGGTGCCAACATCGGTACCGATGCGGCGATCTTCGAAGCCGTTCATGGCTCCGCGCCGGACATCGCCGGAAAAGGCATTGCCAATCCGTGCGCGTTGCTGCTCGGTGCGGGCCAGATGCTCGAACACATCGGCATGGCCGACAAGGCAACGCGCCTGCGCGATGCCATTCGCGCGACGATGGCTGCGCGTGATCGGGTCACTCCGGATCTGGGCGGCGACGGCAGCACCGACCGTTTTGCCGACGCCATCATCGAACGCATCAAGGCAGGCTGAGCAAGCCTGCCATGCGCGGCCAACTGTTCTGGTGGGCCATGCCATGGCTGCTGCCGCAGGCCTTGTGGGTGCGGCTTCGGGCTCCGAGGTTTGCCGGTGCGGCCGGATCACCCAGCGGCAGCTTTGGCGAAGGCGAGCCACTGCATGTGTTGGGGATCGGTGACTCGATCATCGCCGGTGTCGGCGTGCGGGAACATGATCTGGGCTTGGTCGGCCATACCGCGCGTCTGCTCGCCGAATCTTCCGGTCGCTGCGTGCACTGGCATGCGTTCGGGAAAATCGGCGCCGACAGCCATGATTTGATCGGAGGCCTGGAGGCCATCCGGAACACGCAAGCCGACGTGGTCCTGGTATCGGTTGGGGTGAATGACCTGACCAGCCTGCGTCTAACGCATCAGTGGCGTGCGTCCTTGAATCGACTGATGGACGAAATCTCCAGGTGCTGGCCGGACGCGTACATCGTGTTGTCGGGGTTGCCGCCGATGCAGTCGTTCCCGCTGTTGCCTCAGCCGCTTCGGGGTTTGTCCGGCGTCCGGGCGCGCCGATTCGATGCCATCGCAGCAAGTCTGGTGTCGACCCGATCAAGGGCGATCCATGTGCCTCTGCCGTTCGAACTTGAACCGGAACTGTTTGCGGATGATGGATTCCATCCGTCCGAAATGGGTTATGCGTTGCTGGCCGGAGAAGTGGCGCGCCACCTGCAAAGAACGGCGTTGTAGGAGCGGCGGTTTCAGCCGCAGACCGCGACTTGCCCGGGCATGCACCCGCAAACGCCTGAGCGCGATCAACCAGCGATGGTATTCTGCCGTTCAGAAAGTTCCTGAAAATAATATGATAATCAATGGCTTGTGGTGAATTGGGTGACTGACCCCAAACCCCACCGAGCATCCTTTTTGCGTGCTTCAGGCCGTCCCGGTAACATTTGTTGACGCTGGTTCTGCCCTCCAGGGCACCGCGAATTTCGAGTTGTAGAACAAGCGTGCCCGTTTCCCGGGTGCGCCCCGCCGGTTGTTTGCCGCCGGTCCACATTCAGAGGTATTCCCATGGTTTTTGTGTTCCGCCAGGCGCTCGCCGGGCTGCTGTTCGTGACTTTGCTCGTGATGGCACAACATGCCTCGGCTCAGGTCACCTACACGTGGACAGGCCAGAGCGGCAACTTGTGGTCGGTGGCACAGAATTGGACACCGGTTGGCGTGCCGGTCAACGGCGATTCAATCGTGTTTCCGGATGGCCCCACGAACAAGACACTGCAGAACGACCTGGCCGCCGGTCGTGTTCTTGATCGTGTTGTCTTCAATGGCAGTGGATACACATTGAACGGCAATGGCCTGACGGTCCGGACCCAGTTTTCCGGCGCCGGAGCAGCAATCGTCATCAACTTGCCGTTGACGGTCGATACCGGTCGGACCATTCAGTTCGGCACCTCCACGCCCCTTGTCGCGCCGATGCGTTTCAACGCAGCGATCGGTGGTTCCGGCACGCTCGATCTGGGCGTCGGCAACTTCGTCTGGATCACCGCGAACAGCCCATTTTCCGGAACGCTGGTAACCGGAGTGAACGGTCGGTTGTTGTTGCAGGGTGCCAATCTGCCATCCCTCCAGGTCAACAACGTGTCGATTTTTGGCTGGGGTCAGATCGGGGCAGGCGCGAATCCAGCCATTTCGCCGTCATCCGCGTTCGAATTCCAGAACTACATGGGTACCGGTACGGGTGAGCTTCGCACAGCCAGTCTTTCGCAGACTCAGTATGGCGTCATCATGGAAGTGGATGGTCCGGTGCCCGGAACAAGCCACGACATCATCCGTGTGACCGGCACCATCTCGCTGGGCACTTCCAGTCTCACCATCACGGGCAATGCAGCGTATCGACCCGTTGTCGGCCAGCAGGTCGTGCTGATCGAGAACGACGGAGCCGACGCGGTCACTGGCACGTTCTCGGGGCGTGCCGAAGCCTCGACGTTCGGGCTGAACGGGGCCACGTGGCGGCTGAGCTACATCGGTGGAACAGGCAACGACATCGTCATCACCTGCATCGAGGTGCCCAAGATCTGGACCGGGGCAGTCAGCGGACAATGGGCCACTCCCGGCAACTGGATTGGTGGCACGCCGGTCAACGGCGATTCGCTGGTGTTCCCTGCGGGTGCAGCAAACAAGAACAATACGAACAATCTGTCGGCCGGATTGGGCCTGCGCAACATCACGATCGCGGATAGCGGCTACCAGATCGGCGGCAACATGATCGTGCCTACCGGCACCGTGATCCATACGCCGGTGAGCGGTTCGTCGGAACTGTCGTTGCCGATGTCGGTGCCGTCGCCGAACATCCTGACACTCGCCGGCAGCGCGACTTTCGGGGGTGAGTTGTTGGTGTCCGGCGGCATGAGTGGCAACGGCCAGATACGCGCGAGCGGCGGCGGCTTGCTTCGACTTTCCGGCAGTCATTCCTTTACGGGCAGCATGTCCGCGACGTGCACGGGAAGCTGTACAAGCGTGTTCCTCGACAACGTGTCGATGCCATCGACCGACCTCGCCAGCATCACCTCGATCAGTGGTCGTGGGCAGGTCCGGGACGTCACCATCTCCGGTGGCTCGATCTATCCCGGCAATGTGGTCCGCGTCACCCTTTCCGCGCCGATCTCCCTCGGGATTCTGCAGACTCGCCATTTCACTCTCTCGCAGGCCGCTGCGCATTTCGACATTGATGGCGCCACGCCGGGAACACAGCATGGACAGATCGCCTCAGCGGGCAACGTGTTGCTGGGTAGCGGTGTTTCTTTGCGAACGAGGCTCGGAGCTCTGTACCGACCGATCGCCGGTGACGTGATCCGACTCATCGACAACGATGGCACCGATGCCGTGGTCGGGACTTTCGCTGGGCAGCCGCAGGGCAGTGTGGTGTTCATCGATGGTGCGGAATTCACGATCAGCTATTCGGGTGGTACCGGCAATGACGTCACGCTGACCTGTACACAATCCCGCAAGATATGGACCGGCACGGTGAATACTTTGTGGTCCAATGCCGGCAACTGGCTCGGCGGTGTTCCGCAGGCGGGCGACTCCGTGGCTTTCCCCACGCGCACCGTGACGAACCCCATCAGCAACAACGACCTGGCGGCAGATCTCAGTATCCGCAACATCTGGATCGCACAGAACACGACGCTCACGGGCCAACGCATTGCGCTGCAGTCGCGCCTGTATCTGTTCGGACAGGCCGAAATCGCGATGCCGCTGGATCTGGGCAATCGCAACATCGTGTTTGCGGCCGAAACCGGAAACGTCTTGATCAGCGGCAACCTGTCGGGCTCGGGTTCGATCGTTCAGTACGGTCAGCAGTTCACCTATCGCGGCACTCAATCCTATTCAGGCCTGCTGGATCTTGGCCCCCCCGGCAACCAGTATGGTCTGGCCTTTCTCGACAATGTCGATGCCTCGGCATTGCGCATCGACAACAGTGGCCGGACCAATGGCCGTGGTCGCATCGGTAACCTGATCTCCGACGGAGCGCTGGGAATCGGTGCGATCGCCACGGCAACGTTTGATGTCAATGGCTCCGCGCGTCTGCGCACCGCCAATGCACAATTCACCGGTGGCACAGTCCACTTCGGTCTGGAAGGGGTCGTCGCGGGTGCCAGTCATGACCAGATCCAAACAAACGGGTCGGTGTCGATCACGAACACGGCGTTGGCGCTTTACGTTGCATCGACCCATGTGCCGGCAATCGGGCAGCAATATCTGCTGATCGACAACGATGGCACGGACGCCATATCCGGCACTTTCACCGGTGTTGCGAACGGATCCACATTGACGATTTCCGGGTACCAGTTCCAGGTGAATTACGCAGGTGGCACCGGCAATGATCTGGTGCTGACCGCGTTGAATGGCCGGGCCGTCGGCAGCACGACCGTAGTCAGCAGCCAGAACCCTTCCGGAACCGGGCAGGCAACTACGTTCACCGCGACGGTCAGTGGTGTGGGAACAACCCCAACAGGGACCGTAGTGTTCCGCGAAGGATTGAATACCTTGGGAACCGGAACACTTGCCGGCGGTGTAGCGACTTGGACGGGCAGCTTCGGAACGGTTGGCAACTACTCGATTTCGGCTGAGTTCGCCGGCAATGCCAGCTTTGGTGCCAGCGTCTCGACGAACTTTGTGCAGCAAGTCGTGCCGCGTTACACGCTCACTTATCTCGCCGGCACCGGCGGCTCAATTTCCGGGACCGCCTCGCAGCAGGTGAACCAGGGCAACAATGCTGCTGCCGTGACGGCGCTGCCGCAGGTGGGTTATCGCTTCGTGCAGTGGAGTGATGGGAGCACGTCGGCGACCCGCACCGACACCAAC
>JBEIPT010000576.1:0-1938 GCA_040376895.1 Lysobacteraceae bacterium
GCCGGCATCGGCCAGCCTGCAGGAACGGTGCCGATTTCCGCGTCGACGCTGTTCGCATCGGGGCGCTGGCCCAACTGGACCATTTCAGGTGCTGGCCTCCCTCGGCCGTATCAAGGCAGTTCGGTCCTGCGAAGCACCGATGGCGGCTCCACATGGCAGACGATCGGTGGCGGCATGCCGTTCGACACGTACACCATCCTTGGCACGCCCTACAGCCTGCCGAATATCGGCACGTCGCGATCGGTGGTGCTGGATCCGCGATCCTGCGCTTCGCCGCCGCCCGGGGCGCCTTGCCTGACCGGTCCGTTGACACGCGGGTTTGCAGGCGGTGACGGCCGCCGCAATTTGACCATCGTTCCGGACCCTGTGTTTCCGAACAAGCGTCTTTATGATGGCCGACTGCTGCGCAGTAACAATCTGTCGGCGGCGACTCCGGCAGCCAGTGTGCTCTGGAGCGATGTCAGTGGCGTCGCCAGCGGTTTCCCGCAATCTTTCGATTCCGACAATGCGGCGCTGCGCGTCACGCCAGTCCCGATCGTGGTGGATCCAACCGACGGGAACATTGTCTACGTCGGAACATTTTCGTCGTTCTTCGTAGACCCGCCCGCTGTTGTCGACCCGCAGAGTGGTGTGTTCAAGTCCACCGACGGCGGATCAACCTGGACCCAATCGAGCAACGGGCTTCCTGCGTATTCGGGCCACACGAACCGCAAGCTTGACGTGCTCGCGCTGGTGATCAATCCGAACAATCCCCAGGTCCTGTGGGCCTCGGTGCTCGATCTGAGCCTGGAAGGCTCCGGTTCCGCGCCGTTCCCGCTGTACAAGACCACGGATGGCGGCGCCAATTGGGCGCCCTCGGCAACTGGCATTCCGGCGCGCTTCGACATTCGTGCACTGACGATTGATCCAGGTGATCCGAACATCCTGTATGCCGCCGGCTACAACCAGGACACGGTCACGAACCCGGGTGGCATCTACCGCAGTGATGACGGTGGTGCGACGTGGCGTTCGATCAGCATTGGCTTGCCGGCGAGTTCGGCAACGGCCATTGAAGTTGATCCGGTGAATCCGTCGACGGTTCATGTCGGCACCCGTCGTGGTCTGTGGAGCCTGACGCAGGTACCGGACGCCGACGGCGACGGTGCGCCGGACGCGACCGAAAATGGCATCCAGGGCGGTGACGGCAACGGTGACGGCCAGCAGGATTCGGTGCAGGGTGATGTCGGTTCAACCGGCGTGGCGCTGCGTTCGCCGAACGGCATCGGTGGCAGCAACTTCACGATCGATATCGTCAGCAGTGTGTCGGCGAGTAATCCGGCGAATCCCTGTGTGCAGAACGTCGATGTGACCGGTGTTCTGGCCTTGCAGTTCGGCCGCGATTACTTGCCCAATTCGACTCAGTACTACAACTACCCGAACGACATCGTGCAGTTCGAGATCCTCGATTGCGAATCTGCTGTCGTCAACGTCACGTACCACTCGGAGAATTTCAACGAGTTCGGCTGGAGCTTCCGCTATTTCGGTCCGCTCATTCCGGGTGATTCGAGCAACGTGAAGTGGTGGGATTTCAGCACTCGTGCGGTGAAGTTGAACGACAAGACCTGGCAGATCACGCTCGACAATGACGAGTTCGGGTCGTATCGCCCGCCGGCGTCGAACCTGATTCGCTTCATTGGTGGCCCGGCGTGTTTTGACACGCGGATGCCTCTGTTTGTGCACGGCTTCGAGAACAGCAATCCGTTGACGCCGCCTGCCTGCAATTGAAGGTTGGCTCCTTGTGCTTCGCTTTGCGAAGCACAAGGGCGAAGTGTTTGCCTAACCCCTCCCAACCCTCCCCGAACATCGGGGAGGGCTTGGTTTTGAGCATCGGCTGGATTCGAACGGTTGCGTTTTTGTCGGTCAGCCCTGCTCTGCCAACTTCAGAAGCAAGACCTTTGA